>CACYEJ010000055.1 GCA_902773395.1 uncultured Ruminococcus sp. | reverse complement strand
GCTTTGGAGAAAAAGCCGTACACAGCGGTAGAGAAGATTACCTTCGGTTCAGTGGATTTGCCGGAGAAAATAAAATCCGCCTGCGGAGAGGAAAGCTTTGAAATTGAACTTATCGGACTTTGCACAGATATTTGTGTTGTATCGAATGCTTTGATTTTGAAAGCGAATTTTCCGGAAACCACAATTACTGTAGATGCAAGCTGCTGTGCCGGAGTAACTCCCGAAACTCATAACGCAGCGCTTGCCACAATGAGATGCTGTCAAATCGTAGTTACTGGTTGATAGGAGGTTTACAAATGATTTATTTGAACAATAAGCCTGTTGGAATAGGGCATTTTCCGGACGGTGCAATCTTGATGAAGGAATCAGTACCCGTTGACTGCAAGACTAAACGCTCCGCAAAGATTACATGGAAATTCGAAAGCAATGAAGAGCTTACTGCTCTCATATATCTTACTCGTCATTTGCAGTCGCATGGTGTGTCTGAGGTTCATCTTGATATGCCTTATATTCCAAATGCACGTCAGGACAGAGTGAAAAAAGACGAGGACGTTTTCACACTAAAGTATTTTGCGGAGATTATTAATTTCCTCGGCTTTCAGTCTGTTACAGTTCTTGATCCACATTCAAGCGTAAGCGAAGCATTAATAAACAACATTATTATCAAGTCGCCTATTGAGTATATTAATCGTGTTGTGAATTGTATTGGAGATGATAATTTATTAATGTTTTATCCTGACGAAGGAGCAATGAAACGTTACTCGGAGCTTGTTGACCGTCCGTTTGTTTTTGGCATTAAGAAAAGAGATTGGGCAACCGGTCAGATTAAGGGACTAGATGTTTCCGGTATGACGGAGCAGATTAAAGACAGCAAAGTCCTTATAGTGGACGACATTTCCAGCAGAGGCGGAACGTTTTATTTCAGTGCTTTAAAGCTAAAGGAGCTTGGTGCAAAAGAGATTTACCTGTATATTTCACATTGTGAAAATACGATTCTTGAGGGAGAGGTTCTCAAAGGAGATCTGATTCAAAAAGTATTTACAACAGACAGCTTGTTTAAAGCTGAAAATAATAAGATTGAGGTGTTTACTTATGAAAATTAATCCTATGCTTCTTATAGATTTCTATAAAGCAGTTCACGCAGAAATGCTGCCAAAAAATATTACAAAATCCGTTTCCTACTTTACACCGAGAATGAGTCGTGTTAAAATGTGGGATAGAGTAGTAATGTTTGGATTACAGGGATATATCAAAAAATATTTGATAGACTACTTTAATGATGAATTCTTTAACCGTGACTTTGATGAGGTTATTTCCGAGTACCGAAGGATTATGGACGCTGCTCTCGGTGCAAAGGCTTACAAGATTGACAAGATAGAGAAGCTTCACCGCTTGGGTTATCTGCCGATAGAGATTATGTCGCTTCCGGAAGGCTCGCTTGTTCCTATGCACGTTCCGATGTTTGGCATCACAAATACCCACCCTGATTTTGCGTGGCTGCCGCAGTCGCTTGAAAGCTTTATTTCGGCTGAAAGCTGGCACCCAATGCTTGCGGCAACAGTTGGCTACACCTATAGACAGATTGTCAACCACTACTATGACCTTACCTGTGATGACAGTATCGACAGGGCAAAGGCGTTAGGTGCTTTTGATTTTAGAGGTGAGGAATGTACAGAGTCTGCAATAAAAGCAGGTGCAGGCTGGTGTCTGTCGTTTCTGAATACAGCAACAGTTCCGACAATTCCGTATCTTGAAAAATACTATAACTGTGACTGTACAAAGGAAACTGTAGCATTTGGAAGTCCGAGTACTGAACATTCTGTAATGTGCAGCAACTATGCGATAGACGGTGACGAGATTACGCTTCTTCGCCGTTTGCTTACGGAAATCTATCTCGAAACAAGCTTTTCTGCTGTTCTCGATTCGTATGACTACTGGAATATTATAGACAACGTGCTTCCGCAGCTTCGTACTGAGATTATGAACCATAAAGGCTGTATGTTAATGAGAGGTGATTCCGGCGATTGCGTTGAGGTTGTAACAAAAACAGTGTTTAAGCTTTGGGAGGAATTTGGCGGAACAGTAAACAGCAAGGGCTATAAGGTTCTTGACCCACATGTAAAGGCTATTTACGGAGATTCTATCACCGTTCAGCGTTGCGAAGAGATATACAAGATACTTACAGAAAACGGCTTTGCTTGTTCGAATGTGGCGCTTGGTGTCGGTTCATTCTCAATGCAGTGTATTGAAGAGGAAGGTATACTAAAGCCGTTTACTCGTGACACATTCTCTTCGTGCATTAAGGCTACCTACTGCGAAATCGACAATGTTCCGTATCCGATTTTCAAGAACCCGAAAGACGGCGGATTCAAAAAATCTCAGAAAGGCTGCTGCATAGTTACACAGGACGATAACGGCGAATTTACCTTTACTGACGGTCATACATGGGCAGAAGCAACAGCTGATAAGGATAACAAGCTTGTTACTGTATTCAAGGACGGCAAGATGATTTCCGAACAGACGCTCAGAGAAATAAGACAAATTTTGCATAAGGAGAAATTTTAAATGTTTGATGTGAAAAAAGTAACAAATGATTGTATCGAGTGGATCAGAAAATTTTTTGAAGAGAACGGTAAAGACTGCAACGCTGTAGTTGGAATTTCCGGCGGCAAGGATAGCTCTGTTGTGGCAGCTCTCTGTGCTGCGGCGTTGGGAAAGGAAAGAGTAATCGGAGTTCTTATGCCAAGCGGCGAGCAGTTTGATATTCAGTTCGCATATGATTTAGTTAATCATTTGGGTATCAAGTACTATGTTGTCAATATAGGAGATACGGTTGCTGCATTGAAGAAGTCAATCCCTCTGGAGCTTTCCACTCAGTCGGTAACGAATCTCCCGCCGAGAATCCGAATGAGTACGCTTTATGCAGTTTCGCAAAGCTGTAACGGAAGAGTTGCCAATACCTGCAATCTTTCAGAGGATTGGGTAGGCTACTCCACAAGATACGGCGATGCAGCCGGAGATTTCAGTCCTCTTGCGAATCTCACCGTTGCAGAGGTAAAGGCTATTGGACGTGAGCTGGGCGTACCGGAGCATCTTGTTGAAAAACCCCCGATTGACGGACTTTGCGGCAAAACAGACGAGGACAATCTTGGCTTTACCTATGCCGTTCTTGATGAATATCTGAGAACCGGTCATATAGAAGATAAAGCTACCAAAGAACGCATTGACGCTATGCACGAGAGAAATAAATTCAAGCTGGAGCTTATGCCCTGCTTTGAGCCATGAGAATAATTATACTCAAAGTCTAAAAGATTTAGCATATTAAAGTTTTGATCAAACTTTTTCAAAAGTTTGCGAGGTGCAGGGGTAGAACCCATGCTCGCTGACGAAACAAATCAGCGTAGAGAAACAAACTACCCTCAGCGAAACTAAACAAACTATGATAGATCAAGTATCAAAAAATAAAAACAATCACCATAACAATATTTTTTCTTTACCAAGCAAAACAGTCAAGAGCTTGCGAATTGCCGCTCTGAGAAAGAAAAATGCTAAATCTTAACGCTTTCGAGTATAATCGTAACTAATAAAACATGTATATTTTATCAAGGTAAAATATACATGTTTTTGTTATAAATATAGAATTAATTTTCTATTGTCACTAAAACATTGACTTTTAAAAGTTGACTATGTATAATATAAATGTAAAAAATAGAAAGAAGTGTTTATATGGCGAAAACGAAAATTAATTCTAATGTTCTGACAATCTCTGTTGTTGGCTTATCGGTTGCACTTTTAACGATTTGTTCGTGGATAAGTATTCCAATCGGTGCTGTACCTGTGACGCTGCAAACGTTTGCAGTATTTGCAATAGCAGGATTGTTTGACCTGAAAACCGGTATGCTCTCAATGTTTACATATCTGCTGCTGGGGTCTGTAGGTGTGCCCGTGTTTGCGAATTTCAGAAGCGGTGTTGCAGTTCTCCAGGGTCCAACAGGCGGATACCTTATCGGCTATACATTGTCTATTGTAATTATTTGGGCGTTTAAGAAGATTAAAACTAAACCAATGGTTTCACTCTTAATTGGAATGGTTGTAGGTTTGATTGTATGTTATGCCTTCGGTACAATATGGTTTTATTTTGTGTATGCTAATAACGGTGAAACAAAAGGTATGCTTGATATTCTGAGTATTTGTGTAATCCCGTTTGTAATTCCCGATTTAGTCAAAATTGCGGTTGCAGCAATTCTTGTGGAAAGATTAAAGCTTCCGCTTGAAAAAATTGGTTTTAAGTATAACGGCACAGGATTTGCAATGTAATTAACTTTCAATTAGAAATTTTACCAATGCAAAAATTTTTACAGTGATTCCTTAAACAATTCTAAATCGCTTATGTAATGTGTGAACGAATGAGAATCACATACTCTGCGGCATATTTCCTTTGATTCCTCATTGTCGCCTTTGTAAATGCAGTAAATATCTCGGTACATTTTTCTGTTATCATCTGACCATTCGTGATAAAGTACAGTGCTTCGCAGTGCAGCTTCCGGATTCTGACAGCTGTCGTCAATAGTTACCACAATATCGCAGCGGCTTGTGCAGTCCTTGCAGAGAAGAAGAATGACAGATTTGATAATATTTACTATTCCAATTAGCGAGAGTATCAGCAGCAATGTATATTTCACATATTCCATTTTATCACCCCAATAAAAGAATATGCAAAAAAACATTATATGTTGATATATTAAAAATGTATATTTTCATAACAAGGAGCAATACTATTATCACAGCACCGACAGCGATGCCCGAAGAAATAACATCGGGCGGAAATATTAGGTGTAGTTTAATATAGAAGGAAGTATTGCTATGAATATGAACGCTAACCACAGTATTAAATGTTCTGTAGATGAATGTCAGTACCATTGCGGTGCAGAGGACTATTGCTCTCTTAACAGTGTATGTATCGGCACACATGAGTCTAACCCGACAAAATGTCAGTGCGTAGACTGCGAGTCTTTCAGAGTTAAGAACGATAGCAGCAGAGATATCAGCTCGTCTAAGTAATAATTCTCTGTTAGCTAAACTGCCGCCGTATGATTTTAAGAATTGTACGGCGGTTCGGTGAATTATCCATGAGAAGAAAATCAAAACGAAAGCGATAAGGCAGTAACATATACTTGAAACTTTAATATAATGTAATGATATACTTAAAAATTTTAATTTAAATTTTTCTTATGTCTATTGACAGAAGTCGAAATAAGTGTTATTATAAAATTACTGTAATAATGATAGAGGTGCAAATGCTATCAGTAACGCGATGTCTACGATTTTCGCAGAATTATGGCTTGCGTGAAAGGAGTATTTGCCGAAGAGTGCCAAGGCGAAAGGCAGCTCTGGGAGTACGGAAAATATTCGTGCTACTGTCGCAAATGCGGAGTGCTATCTTAATTATGAGAAACGTACCTTTGAATGTGTTTTGATTGATTTTGATAGCCGATGTATATCGGCTTTTTTTGTTGCAGATTTTTACACAAAACATAACGGAGATATATTTGAACATCTCCGAAAAAATTTCAAAAGGAGTTTTATTTTATGGCAAAGCAGACTATTTTTAAGGGTGCAGCTACTGCCCTAATTACCCCACTTAACGAGAACGGAATAGACTTTGAGAACTTCGGCAGATTGATTGATTGGCAAATTGAGCAGGGCATAGACGCTCTTGTTATCTGCGGTACAACCGGTGAGGCTTCTACCCTCAACGATGCAGAGCATAAGGAAGCAATCCGCTTTGCAGCAGAGAGAATCAACGGCAGAGTTCCTATGATTGCAGGCACAGGCGGCAATGACACTGCATATGCCGTTGAGCTTACAAAGTACGCTTGTGAGGTTGGTGCAGATGCTTGTCTTGTTGTAACACCATATTACAATAAGGCTACTCAAAACGGCTTGGTGAAGATGTTCACAACTATTGCAGACGCAAGCACAAAGCCGATAATTCTTTATAATATTCCTTCCAGAACGGGTGTCAATATTGCTCCCGAAACCTTTGTAAAGCTCGCTGATCATCCTTTAATCGCCGCAGTTAAGGAAGCAAGCGGCAACATCTCTCAGTGCGTTAAGATTATGCAGCTTGTTGGCGATAAGATTGATATGTACAGCGGAAATGACGATCAGATTGTTCCGTTGATGTCAATCGGCGGCAGCGGCGTTATCTCCGTACTTTCGAATGTTCTTCCTAAGGAAACGTCAGAGCTGTGTAAAAAGTTCTTTGAGGGCGATGTAAAGGGCAGTGCAGAGATGCAGTTTAAGTATTTGCCGCTAATCAATGCTTTGTTCTCAGAGGTGAACCCGATTCCTGTAAAGGCTGCAATGGCTAAAATGGGATTTGGCGAGAATTATTTAAGACTTCCGCTCACTCCAATGGAAGAAGCACACGCAGAGGTACTTTATAGCGAGATGAGAAAGCTGGGTCTTGATATCTGATTGAGTAAAGGAAGTTGAAATATGAATATAGGTCTTTGTGATAACTTATCTACTAACGAAAGTGGACACCTTTTATTTGCCGGTGTCGATACTGTGGAAATGGCTCAGAAATACGGTACGCCGTTAATGCTTATGGACGAAGCAAAAATTCGTGAGAAGTGTTCTATTTACCGTGACACGATGAAAGAATGTTTCACTCCGGATTCAATGCCGCTTTTTGCAAGCAAATCGCTGAGTCTAAAGTATATTTACAAAATTGTCAACAGTGAGAATATTGGAATTGACTGCGTTTCTGCCGGAGAAATCTACACCGCCGTACAGGCAGGTTTTCCAATGGAGAAGGCTTATTTCCATGGAAATAACAAGACTGAGGACGAAATCAGATTCGCTATGCAAAGCGGTGTGGGTTGTTTTGTATGCGATTGTATGGAAGAGGTGTATGCAGTTGACGAGATTGCAGGAGAAATGGGTATTCGACAGAAAGTTCTGCTCAGAATAACTCCGGGTATTGATCCTCATACTCATCAGAAAATCTCAACCGGCAATGTTGATTCAAAATTCGGTGCTGCAATTGCAACAAAGCAGGCTCACGAGCTTGTAAAGAATACTCTAAATAACGCAAGTAATGTTGAATTAATTGGTTATCATTGTCATATTGGTTCTCAAATATTTGATTACGAGCCGTTCTGCGATGCTGCCAGAATTATGATTCAGTTCATTTCTGAGATTAAGAATTTATATGGTTTTGAAGCAAAAGTTCTCAATCTCGGCGGCGGTATGGGTGTTCGTTACACAGAAGATGATCCGGTAATTGATTACGCAGCAAATATCAGAGGTATTTCTGAGATTGTCAAGGAGCTTTGTTCTGAACATAATGTATCATTGCCGCAAGTCCTTATGGAGCCGGGAAGAAGTATTGTAGCCGATGCAGGCTTGACTTTGTACACAGCAGGTTATCTGAAAGAGATTACAGGTTTTAAGAATTACATTTCTATTGACGGCGGTATGACCGATAATCCTAGATATGCTCTTTATCAGTCAGCATACACTGTATTCCTTGCAAACAGAATGAATGAGCCTAAGGATTATAAAGTAACTGTAGCAGGACGCTGCTGTGAGAGCGGTGATCTTATTCAAGAAAATGTTATGATGCCAAAGCCTAAGAGAAAGGATATAATTGCAGTGGCTACAACAGGTGCCTACAATTATGCAATGGCTTCTCATTACAATAAGGTTCCAAAGCCGGCTATAGTTATGATTAGAGATAAAGAGGACTTTGTTGTTGTTAAAAGAGAAACAATTGAGCAGATGATTGCAAACGAGGTTTAATTCTAGTTTAAAAAATTTGTTTTTGCTTGCAAAATTAAAAATGATTATAACAATCCTCACAGATTATGGTATGCTGAATTATCATAATCTGTGGGGGATTTTTTATTATCTTTTCGTAAAAGAAATCATTATTAGTAGGAGCTGAATTTTTTGTGTATATAGCTTTAAGAGAACGTGCAAAGAAATACCTGAAAATATACTTATAGTGTTTTACTAACGTCATTTTTTGAAAAAAGTTGATTAAGAACAATTTTTAGTATTAAAGCGATAATACCGCTTCTTACACAAGCATATCTGCATAACAAAAGAATAACAAATACATTTCAAAAAAATAATGCAATCTTGTCAACATAAACGATATCAGGAGCTAAAAAACAGTGAAAAACCGTTAAAATGTGAAATTTAAAAATATTTCACTTTTTTCTTTCTTTTCCCTTGAAAAACTCTATAAAATGTGTTAAACTATTTATAGCGACAAAAGAAAGATCGGCTGTTGCAAAACACATTGATAAAAAAATAACAATGTGCAATTTCAGAAAATTTTAGAAGTCAGGAGAGTTATTATGAGCGAAATTCAGTACACTATCGTTGACAGTGCAGAAAGCTTCGAGGCAAGACTTGCCGAAGTAAGAGAAGCACAGAAGAAGTTTGCGTCCTACACACAGGAGCAGGTTGATTTTATTTTTAAGTCAGCGGCTCTTGCAGCTAACAAAGAGAGAATCAGACTTGCTAAAATGGCTGTTGAAGAAACAGGCATGGGCATTGTTGAAGATAAGGTTATCAAAAACCATTATGCAGCTGAGTACATTTACAATAAGTACAAAGATACAAAGACCTGCGGCGTTGTCGAAGAGGACAAGGCTTACGGCTATACAAGAATTGCTGAGCCAATCGGCGTTGTAGGTGCTGTTATTCCTACAACTAACCCAACTTCTACAGCAATCTTTAAGACATTAATCAGCTTGAAGACAAGAAACGCTATCATGATCAGCCCTCATCCGAGAGCTAAGAATTGTACTATCGAGGCTGCAAAGGTAGTTCTTGAGGCTGCTGTAAAGGCTGGTGCTCCTGAAGGCATCATCGCATGGATTGACGTTCCAAGCCTTGAACTTACAAATACCTTGATGAGAGAAGCTGACATCATTCTCGCAACAGGTGGTCCTGGCATGGTTAAGGCTGCTTATTCAAGCGGTACTCCGGCAGTGGGCGTAGGTGCGGGTAATGCTTCCGCTATTATCGATCCTTCAGCAGATATCATTAACGCTGTAAACTCCATTATTCATTCCAAGACATTTGATAACGGTATGATCTGTGCTACAGAGCAGACAGTTATTGCTGATAAGACTATCTATGACGATGTTAAGAATGAGTTTATCAGAAGAGGCTGCTACTTCCTCAACGAAGAAGAGGCAGACAAGCTCAGAGCTACTATGCTTATCAATGGTGCTCTTAACGCTAAGATTGTTGGTCAGCGTCCGGTAACTATCGCTAAAATGGCAGGCTTTGAGGTTCCGGAGAAGACAAAGGTTCTTATCGGTGAAGCTACAAGCACAGACCGTGAAGAAGCTTTCGGTCATGAGAAGCTCACAACTATCCTCGGTATGTACAAGTCTGAGAACTTTGAGGATTCACTCAATATCGCAGAAACACTCCTCAACAACAACGGCGGTATCGGACATACTTCCGTACTCTGGATTGATACAGTAAATGAGAGAGAGAAGCTTAACGAGTTCACTGACAGAATGAAGACCTGCCGTCTTATCATCAACACACCGTCTTCACTCGGCGGTATCGGTGATCTTTACAACTT
>CACYEJ010000054.1 GCA_902773395.1 uncultured Ruminococcus sp. | reverse complement strand
TATACGTTATTGCAGTAGCGGTGATGTATTTTCGAAACTATCTGCAATCAAAGTCACTTGACAAGGATTTGAAAATATTTCAAAAAACAGAATTAAAATCAGCTCAATAATAAAAAAGCTCTTGGTCATGGGGAACACCACGCCAAGAGTTTTTTGATTTTTATATAGTCTGTAAATTTAAAGAGCAGTAAGATTTAGCATTTTTATATCGGCAGGTTTAATTACGTAAGCAGCCTAACATCAACCACATGCCTCATGAAAAAACCAAGATAACGATTCATTAGCTCCTTATACTCCTCCGGACGAACGGAAAAATCATCACTGACATTATCAACATTTTCATCTGTCAAATGTCCTCCCATTGCCGCAAAGGTGACAGTGCCCTCTTTTAATTTGAAAGGAAGATCTCTCAATCCGCACGACTTATAGAAATTATGCCGCTTTAAACGCTGAGCATAATTTGGAGCGGTTTCATCGAGCTGTTCAAGTGCAAGGAAAAATCTTTTTCCACGGTATCTTTCAAGCAGGGCGGCTATAGTATGCGTACCGTAACCCTTTCCTCGTTTCGTTTTGTCAACTGCTAAATAAAACAGATATGCTAAATCACGGCAGCAGACAACATAAGCCATACCTACTATTACTTCGTTGTCATAAACAGCGAGAAAGTCGGCTTTGCCCTTATCTGCACGCTTCTTCAAAAGCTTCATTGGAGCACGCTCGTTATCCGGAAATGATTCTAAATATATTTTTTCTATAGCTTGATATTCGTTTTTTTCAGAAACTATTTTCAGATTCATGTTCTATCCTCAGCATTAAGTTTTATTATTTTTTTGTTTGCTTTCTACATTTGCTGTCGCTTCTGCCAATACCTGTATAGAAGTATTACCATTGATTTTTATGTTTGAAGTGTTGTTGTTTTCAACCGGCATAATTTTTACATCACTGCCCGTCCATTCCATCATGTAAACCTTTCTTCCGGCTTTTCTTACATAGAATTTATCTGAATCCTCCATGCCGTTCTCTACATAAACGTCATGTACAGTTGCTTCACTGATAGGCTTTCCGTTCCACATTCTTTGATCAATGCCTTTCCTGTATGACGTAACTGCCCTTTGCAGAAAAGCACTTACAAACGCTGCGTCCTTTTCAAATTTAGCCAGCTTCAATACTATTCTGCGTTTTCTAAGAGGTCTAATAGTCGGTATAACTAGAATGGTTAATAGTACTGCCAAAATGATTGCCGCTTTTGCAATGTGCAAATACCACGATGATACACTGTATATAACAAAAGCTATTACTCCTATAACAAACAATGCAAAGAAAAATCTTCTTATAATCGTTAGCTGTTTTCTTTTCGCAGCTTTTATTTTTCTATCGGCTCTGCTGATTTTTTTGTCATACTCTTTCTGCTGTTCTTCGTCTAAATTTTCATCGCCGAATTGAGTAATACTGTCATCTTCTTGGCTGTAGTTTTCTTGTGATTCCTGATTATAGACTTCTTCCTATGAATAATAATCCTGCTGAGCGTCGTATTCTTCCGGAGAATAGTAATCCTGCTGAGCGGCATATTCTACAGGCGTATTATTTTGCTCAGGCTGCCTTTGCAGCAGAACCGTCCTCATATTATTATCAGGATTAACATTTCTGACTGTATTCATCTGTGAAAAAGGGGTAGTGTCGGCAGCCTCCTTTAATTCATTTAAAAGCTTAACTCTGTCAAAGAAACGCATGAGCTGGTCAATACTCTGACATCTCTGCTTATAATTCGGGTTCAAGCCATACTTCATTCCTTGAACTACAGCCTGCGGCACACCGTATTTTTCGCTCATGTTTTTAAGCTCCGGAAAGTTTCCCTCAATATTTTCCGTCATGTCATAAACAGGGTCGAGTCCCGTCAAGGCGTAATAGATTGTCGCAACTATTGAATATACATCTGTATATGTGCCGTCAGTTTTTGTAAAGGTTCTCTGCTCGTAGGGGGCGTATCCGGGAGTAAAACCTGCCGCTATAGATGCCAGCGTTTTCTTCTCGGTAGAACGTGCAAGTCCAAAGTCAATCAGAACAAACTCTTCGCCCATTTCATTTGAGTTTCTAATCATAATGTTCTGCGGCTTAATGTCACGATGTATAAGCTTTTTCTTGTGAAGAGCAGAAAGACTTATCAAAAGCGGTTTGATTTTGGGATAGAATTCAGCCCAAGTATATCTTCCTTGTGTGGCTACTCGCTCATCAAGAGTAACGCCTTCTATAAACTCTGTGATAATATATGCTGTGTTATTTTCCGTAAACCAGTCGTAAACCTTTACAATACTGTTAAACCCTTCGCCTTCGGATAGATTCATACATTCCTTACGGGTTTTTCTCATTATTTCTTCTAAAGAAAAGTCACTGCTGTATTTAACGGCTAACGGATTTGGATCATCTAGGTCATGAACATTACGTTGAAAAAGGCCGTAGTAAAATGTTTCTTTTATAAGAATTTTTTTTTCAAGCTTTATATCGAAGCCGACATATGTAATACCAAAGCCGCCGCAGCCGATGCTTTTTCCTACGAAATATCTGCCGTCTTCCAAATATGTTCCCGGTGGAAGCTCATTGCTTTGACAAAAATGCTTGCTGTGTTTTTTTCCGCACTTGTGACATATCTCGTTTTCGTAATCTATAATTTCCGCCATGCAATGATAGCATAATATATTTTCATTTTCTTGCATTGTATTTAGTCCCTTCTGAATTAAAAGGTTACTCTTTATTCTAACATTTTTTTAAAAAATATTCAATATATTTTTTTGCATTTATTGACTTTATTTTTATAACATGCTGTTTTACGTGTTTAAATGAATATTGACGAAAAGTAAATATTATGTTATACTTTAATATATACATTTACTTATACTCGAATTGGGGTAGTATGTCACCCACAGAATTTAATTTTGAATATATATAATGAAAATTCGCAAGGCTCGAAAGGATTAAGGGGTAGTATGAAAAAACAGGAAAACGCTGAAAAGAAGAAAACGAAAATAGAATTTAAATTATACAACGGAAAAACCGATTTAATTATTTATGCTGTTATTATAACTCTTACTTTGGGATATTTTCTTTCTCCGAAGATGTATCTAATCACAACGGCAGAGTGGAATGATTGGAATGAAGAGAACACTAAAAACGTAGTAACGGCTATGGGAGAAGAGAATACAGAGGAAAGATTTCGACTATATTTCCAATATTACAATGTTGTGCATGAGATGGGACATGGGCTGCTGAGATACAACGATGGCGTTAAACTTTCCATAGCAGACGAAGAACAGCTTGTAAATGACTTTGCTGTGGCATATTGGAATTATTACGGCGAACCTGAAAAGCTTGATGAATTATATGATATAGTCACATATGCAGTTGAGAATGTCGGAGATAATTATGAAAACGGCGTTGACTATTTAGAGCACGGAAGAGAGCATTCTAACGGAAAAAAATTCGATCGTGATTTTTTTAATTTTAATGATTACGGCTGGTTTCAGTTTAGCTCCGTAAAGCATTCGATAGAACAAAACAAACCGCTTGAAGATGTTTTGAAGGAAATGGGTTTCACGAATTTCACGCTTACAGAGAAGGTTGTATTGAAGCATCAGATGAATGATGAAAAGGATAGCACGGCTGTCATTAACGAGGCAGTTGAGAATTTTAACGAATGGGGATTATATTTTCCGGAAGCTTATCAAAGATTTAGCGATGATCCGAATATGAATGTATCCGGACCGAGCAGGAATTTCTTTGGAATATTTAATTTGTTATAAAGAACTGTTTTACTGTCCTATGGAGATTTATTTCCATAGGATTTTTTTACACTCGAAATCATTAAGATTTAGCACTTTTTTCTTAGATAGGCAACTCACAAGCTCTTGCCTTAGTTGTTTTTGGAACTAACTCCAAATTGTACAATATCGCCCAAATTATTTTTATGAGGAATGTAAAACTTTCGAATACAAAAAAGATATGATTTATTAACCGCCCTGAGCAGTAGGGCGGTATTGTTTGACGAAATAACGAAAAAGTGAATAAAAGTTAGTGCAACTCTAATACTTTACAAATGGGTTCAAATATAATATAATATTATCAAGAGTAGAGGAGGAAGTTGCAATGAACAAGGTGAGTGTATTTGATGTAGCTTGGTATATTTTGCATAAAATGGGCGAAATGACTACAATGAAGCTTCAAAAATTAGTTTATTACTGTCAAGCTTGGTCGCTTGCTTGGGACGAAAAACCTCTTTTTGACGAGCGATTTGAAGCTTGGGCAAATGGACCTGTGTGTCCAGATTTGTTTAATATGCATAGAGGTAAATTTGTTGTTGATGAGAAAATATTATCAAAATATTCAAGTTGCGAATTTAGCAAAGAACAAATTGAAACTATGGATAAAGTGTTGGAATACTATGGAGTACATGATTCTGTATGGCTAAGTAACCTTACACATCTGGAAGAACCGTGGAAACTTGCAAGAGCGGGGATTCCAAGCGGCGAAAGATGTAATTATGAGATTACAAAAGAGAGTATGCAACAGTATTATGGGGGACTTTAATCTTGAGTAAAAAAGATAAAAAAGTCAAACAGCGATTTCAAGTTGAAAGTAACAAAGTCCCTAGAAGTATAATTATTAATCCAAACAGCTTTTATGATGAAGTTCCTGTGTGGTCATTTAAATTTAGTGATTTTGAACACTATAAATGGGGAATAAATGCTAATTCTGATTTGCTATCGGAAGTGGTTTTAAAATTAAAAGAATTTGAACGAATGAGATGGAAAGAAATTTTAATTACGACATCTGGAAGAAAAAATAATACAAGAAATCATTTTATACCATTAACAGGTTTAGTAGCTGAAGCACAGAAACGTTTTTATGATTTGAATTTATCTGAAATTTTCGGAGATCAAATTTGTTCTTTAGCACTTATGGGTAAACTTAGACTGTTTGGCTTCGTTGATGAAAATGGTGTATTTTATTTAATTTGGATAGACAAGGAACATGAAGTATATCCTGTTTATAAGAAATATTCGTAACTAACTTTGAAGCACTTGAAAAGAAATACTCTAAATCAAGTGGTTTTCTTGTATAAAAAACGTAAAAACAGCACTTTGCAGAAATGCAGGGTGCTATTTTTATACCCACAGGTCAGCAGATAAGACCTTAAACAGTCGCACTAAAAGCGGACAGTTACACGCTTAAAACAACCTGAATCCGTGAAATTTAACAGACAAAATAAAATCGTAGCTTAGGCTTTAATAAACGCCCAAAGCTACGGAAAAAATAAAAATTAAAATCAAATTAAATGATAAAAAGGCACAGGAAACCAAGCCGTCATAGCGGCTGAATTTAAAAAATATATGAAATATCAATCAAGTACAAAACGCTTAAAAATATCTAAAAAACAGAATCTCCAGACATTTCCATTGAAGATAATATGAAGGCTTCGCTATGCTGTCATGCTATCGAAAACGCAAAGAAATCATACCCGGACATTACGGGCTGCATAATACATTCTGACAGAGGGAGTCAGTACACAAGTACAGAATGTGATTTCGCAATAATGCGGCAACCATGCGGAAAACTCGTTTAATCAGTGAGTAAATAAGATGTGACATTTTTGCTCGTTCACAAAATATTTACAAACCATGGTCTTAATACAATTTGAAATTATTAGGTATGCTAATAAAAATGTGTTGTATCAATAAAATATATAATGTCAAACCTTTAATATTAACATAAAATTATATACTTGGTTGCTTAATCATAAACCAAATATATATAGTAAAATTTGTTGCTTATATCAATTGTTATTTGAAATGGAATGTGTTATACTTACCACAAATCTAAAAGGAGGTTTTAGTGATGATACCTGTAGTTGATGCTGGTTTGACAGGCAAGCATTTACGTAATTTGATCTTGGAGAAAGGTTTGTCCGTCGAAAATATCCAAAAGGAGTTGAATTTGCAAGCTCCCCAATCGGTGTACCATTGGTTTTACGGGAAATCTTTGCCAAGAATTGAGCACTTGTACGCTTTGGCTATTCTTTTGGAAACGCCTATTGAAGGTTTGATCGTAATAAAGCAAACTGATCTTGAATATGAGCATATTAAAGATATTATCAAATGGTGCTCCAATAAAACTAAGGAGTCAAATGAATTAAGAAAAACATATTGGGAAGCACTTGGAATAATAGTACTTTCTATAGACTAATTGTATTTTTTTGGAATTTTGCTTCT
>CACYEJ010000053.1 GCA_902773395.1 uncultured Ruminococcus sp. | reverse complement strand
GCAAGAGCCAACTAATACCATATTAGTATAATTCCAAAAAGTATTTTTGTCAACCGAATTTTATCAATAAAAACTCTCCGGTATATAGACGTAAAATCTATAACCGGAGTTTTTTATTGTTTTATTGTTCTCAAAAAGCCGATAATCCCAAAAATCATAAAGCACACAAGATTCACACACACGACCGTTGCACCCGTGGCAGTTTCCGCATAGAAGCTCACAAACAAACCTACCACCACACAAAAGACAGACTGTATCGCTGCTGATATCACCACCGCTTTATAGCTTTTGAAAACTCTCATTGCGGTAAGTCCCGGAAATATTATCAGACTGGATATAAGAAGCGTACCCATAATCTGCATGCCAAGCACCACCGTTAAAGCTGTCAAAAGCGAAATTACCAGATTATACGCCTTTGCATTCGTACCGGTTGCAAGAGAAAAATTTTCATCAAACGTAACAGAAAAAATCTTATTATAAAAAAATATGTACACAAACAAAACGATTGCACATAAAATCAAACTCAAAACAACATCATCGTGTGATAAAGCCAAAATACTTCCAAAAAGATAGCTGTACAAATCGGTATTCAAACCGCCTGCAACACTGGTAACAACAATACCTATTGCAAGGGCACTGCTCGAAACAATCGCAATAGCACCGTCACCGTTAATTTTACTGTTTTCGCTGATTCGAAGCAGCAGAAAAGCCGATACAATTACTACAGGAATGGCAACCTTTAGCGGTGCAAGATTCATTGCTGCCGCCAACGCCAATGCACCAAAACCAACATGAGAAAGTCCGTCGCCAATCATTGAGTATCTTTTTAAAATAAGGCTCACTCCCAGCAGTGCCGCACATAAAGCAACCGGCACTCCCACAATTAACGCCCTTTGCATGAATGTATAAGATAATATTTCACTGATAGAATATTCCATAATACCTCCGCTTATCAATTACTTCCGATAAATTGATCTGAAATGCTGCTAGACAAATACTCATTAACCGTACCATAGTAACAGGTTTTATTCTCCAGATGAAGAATATGCGACGCATTCTCAACAGACGCCTGTACATCGTGAGAAACCATAATCACGGTAATCTTATCATTTTTATTAAGATCTCTGATCAACTCATAAAACTCCGCCGATACAAGCGGATCAAGCCCTGTAACAGGCTCGTCAAGCAGCAGCATAGTTTTTGTGGCACACAAAGCTCTCGCCAACAACACTCGCTGCTGCTGTCCGCCTGAAAGCTCACGATAGCATTTCTTTTTTAGATGTGTAATTGAAAGCCTTTCCAAATTCTGATTAGCAAGTGCTCTCTCCTTATGTCCATAAAACGGCTTTATACCTCTGCTGTTCAGCGTTCCCGATATAACAACCTCATATACAGACGCCGGAAAATCTCGCTGTACTGCCGACTGCTGCGGTAAATATCCGATTTCTCTCTGGACAAGACCGTCTGAATATTCAATTCTGCCGCTTGTTGGCTTTAGAAGTCCAAGCAGCCCTTTCATCAAAGTTGACTTTCCCGAACCGTTTTCACCCAGTACGCATAAGAAATCGCCCTTATCTAAAGAAAAGCTGAGATGCTCAAAAACATTCACACCCTCATAGCTCATCGTAACATCGTCACATTTTAAGATTGGCATATTGTTTACTCCTCATTATTTTCAGAACAATCACGACATATTCCATAAAGCAATGTTTTTGTGCTGTCAACTGTAAAGCCATGACTTTCCTGCATATGCTCTGCAATTTTTTTCATCAAGCTGCAATCGGTATGAATAAGCTTGCCGCAGCAATTGCACTTCAAATGAAAATGCTCGCAGCACTCACCCGATCTATCAACATACTGATAACATGCCGAGGAATTCTCGTCGATAATATATTTTCTCACAAAGCCAGTGGCAACCAGCTTATCAAGCTGCCTATAAACAGTTGACATTCCCATTGACTGTCCCTTATCTCTCAATCGCTGAGAAATATCGGCTGCTGTGAGGTGGACATTTTTATTTTCCGTTAAACATTCAAGCAAAATTTCTTTCTGCTTTGTTTTATATTCCTGCATATAGCCCTCCGGAATTTGGTAACAAAAACGATTTGAAAACGATTTTCATTTTCAATTATATTGTAGCATGCTTTTTCTAAAATGTCAAGCATATACGCAAAAACTTCGCAAAAGCTTTCACCCTTGCGAAGTTCAAGATAATCAATTATTTTTTTGCTGCCGAAACAAGAGGCAAGTACATCGCCAATGATATTTGATTCAAATTATCATAAAAAGCAATATTTGAGAGAATAACTAGCTTTGTATCGGTGTGATAATCTGCAAAAACCTGTGACGAGTACAAATAGGTTCTGCCGCTGTGATGCCACAAGTTATCGGAAGTATTCCAACCGTAATTGTAAAGCATGAGAGATTTTTCGATTTTCTTGCGATCCTCTGTTGTAAACAGCTTATTTGAAACAACAACATCAAGCCATTTATTAACGTCCTCAACAGTTGAAACAACAGAACCAGCCGAGTACAAATAAGGGTAATCGCCCTCAGCAGCAAGGTACTTGTCATTCTTCTCGCAGATATATTTCTCCTCTGCAAACGAATAGCCTGTCTGACAATCCTTTCCGTCACCAACGAAATATGTATTGGTCATACCTGCCATATCAAAGAAATTTGTCTGAAGGTACTCCCTGTATGTCATTCCTGAAAGCTGCTCAATAATCAAACCAAGCAAATAGTATGCCGAATTGGAATATGTATAAACCTTACCTGGTTCTGTCGAGATTCCAGCATCAAATATAGTTTTTACAATATATCTTTGAGCGTCATGCTCCGACTTTTTTGCCGCCTTCAAATATCCGTCAAGTATCTCCTGGTCGCCTTCAATTATCTGCATATAGTCGCCCATACCGGCAGTCATTTGAAGGAGCTGTTCAATGGTTATAGATTTAATCCACTCGTAATTTTTATAGTCATCAGGAAAGTATTTATCAAGTGTATCAGATGTTTTAATTTTACCTTCTCGTTCAAGAAGCAAAATTGCCGTACCGGTAAACTGCTTTGTTACCGAACCAATCTGATAATAGGTATCATTTTTATTCTTATCTTTCCCCTTGCCTGTTTTTCCATATGACTTTTCGTAAATAATCTGATTTCCCGATGACATAAGAACAGTACCGGAAAAATCAGGATACTGTGCCAACACATCATCTGCATTCTTGATTATGGCGTCAATTTCACTCTGAGTAAGTCTTGATGTTGAAGGAACATTCTGTTCAACAACCTCCACTTCCGGATTTTCTTCATGGTGAAATTCAACTTCTCCTTCATCAAGAACTTCCTCCTCCGAAGAGGTTTGCTCTGCTCCGTCGGAAGTTTTTGTAATAAAATCCAGCTGCTCCATACAGCCGCTAAGCATGCCTGTTGATAAAATAGATAGAGTAAGAAGTGCTGATAATAATTTTTTCATAATAGCAATCCTTTATAATCGAAATATCTGACTTAACATCAGATTGATAATAATATTTTTCACTAATGATTTTCTGGAATAAAAATCATACCTTAGATATTTTATCAGAATTTAAGGGAATAGTCAATAATTTGTCAAAATTTAATTTTATTCATAATAAACAAATATCACGCTCTAATGCAATCTTCATATTCAAAAAATAGTTCCTACTCAAAAAGAATAGGAACTTTGAATTAATCATTATCTAAAATTTAGTTAAGGTTACTTGTATCGGAAACCTCTTTAATTGAAGTAACTAATCCTGCAAGGTTTTGAATCTCTGACGGAATAATAATCTTAGTAGCCTTGCCGTCAGCAGCCTTCTGGAATGCCTCCAAGCTCTTGAGCTGAATAACTCTGTCCGTCGGATTAGCTTCATTAAGCATTCTAAGCGCATCAGCATAAGCCTTCTGAACTGTAAGGATAGCCTCAGCCTCACCTTGTGCTTCTCTGATCTTTGACTCCTTAATAGCATCAGCCTGAAGAATAGCAGCCTCTTTATGACCCTGTGCAACAAGGATTTGACCCTGCTTCTCACCTTCTGCGTCAAGAATTCTTGCACGACGCTCACGCTCAGCCTTCATCTGCTTCTCCAT
>CACYEJ010000052.1 GCA_902773395.1 uncultured Ruminococcus sp. | reverse complement strand
CTTCTCGATTTTGAACTTCACGGTGTAAGTGGTTTGGTCGTCTACACCCTCAACAATAAGATTGTGCTTGACGCGATTAATGGACGGGATTTCAAACGGTTCCAGCATAGTCGTTCCAGTGATTTCGTCTGGTTCCTCTTCGTTTTCGTGTAGGCGTTCGATAATGCCAGATTGATTAGTGTTGGACTCCAAATTGTAGCCCAATTCTTCTGGGGTAAGTCCGTTGATAGTGACAATCAATTTCTGGCCATGCTTATCCTTTCCAATATAGTTTTCACCATAATTGAAACCATAAACAGTAAGGGTTTTGTTATCGTCGCCCCAAGAGTAATCTACCGTTTCGGGGACACCATCAGCTGAGGGCCCTCCTTGATCCCAGGCAACGCCATCGTCGCCGCCAGTGCCGCCCCATGTTTCAAATGTCACAGTTTTATTAGATACATTGAAATTATTTGTAATGACATCCTGAAGAATCAAGTCTGTTTCTGTGCTAACTGAAGATTCCTGGTATTCTGCCGAAATTTTCTTAAAAGCGTTTTCCAGACCTCTTTCATCAGTAACATTAAAATAGTACTGTGTATCTGTTACACGTGAATCTACATCTCTTCCGCTGATACCGGTTTCTGGATCGGTGGAGTTTTTATTATAAAACTCAGTTGCGTTGGGATATTCAGAAGAAACACATCGCATATAATCGCCAATAGTATCGGTAAATGAAGACGACGTGACAGCATTTCCTCTGAAATAAAGATAGGATCCATCTGTTTCCAGATAATTACTGCTTGCTTCAGCAATATCCATATTGGAATTATTGTATTCAAGAGTGTAGGTAAGTGGTTGGTCATCACCTTCACTAAATACACCAATCGAATATATTGTGGCTTTTTCTTTTACTGTCTTTGCATCGAGAACAACTGTGTTCGCGGCAGTAATCTGGTCACTAGAATCATAATTTCCTGGATGCCCATCTGTGAAGAAAATTACCACAGCATTTCTGTTGGCGGAATTATCCCGTGCATCAAGGATGCTATTAGCTAATTTCAAACCATACTCTGGTTCTGTTCCGCCGTATGCGGAAATGGATTTAATCGCTTTACTAATGTTCTCACTATCATCCACAGCAGAAACCAGTGCATTTTTAAAGGTTTCACTGTCAGCTTGTTGATCATAGCCTTTATTAGACCCAGCATCTAACCCATTGTACTTCCAGTATTGCGGCCCATTATAGTTGGTCGCAGTAGCAGAGCTATCTTTTGAAACTGGTGTATAGTTAGCGCCATCATATGGGAAATAGTACCACCAACTATCATCTCCGGCAGAATAATTATCACCACGTTGTGCCGTTGAAATATCACAGCCTGTTAAAACTTCCGTGTTGTTGTAATTGATTCCCCCGTTTGCACTCGAAAAACCAACTACAGCAATTTTATGATCAACTAGGTTTTCTTCAGCGTTAGCTTTGACTGTGGTTGCAAAAGACTGTGCTGCATGTATAAGTGCATCTGTTCTCGTTTCATCTGCATTTTTCATATACAAATCTCCGCGATAAATAGTTCCCGAAGATATAGATGAAGAAGTTGAACTTTCTGGAACTTTATGCTCAGCACCATTATTGTCGGTGTAATAAAGTCCATAGGAATGTGTCCGGTCTATGTCCGCCCGCCAATCAGATACTGGCCACCTGCCATGATTGTTAACAGTTGAATTTGTGTACAGTGGAATAGTAACCTTATTGTTGATGCCAATCCCTAAAGGAGTCCAGGTATAAGTCCAGGTACCAATATTGTGCTTGATATCGTTGCTATCATAGTAATACAAGGTTGCATGATATCTAAGCGCAAGGCCTTGAGAATATGTGTGGACACGGTAATAAGCACCATCCGAAGCTAGAAAATACACTTCTTGTTCAACACCATGGGAACCAGTATAGTATGTTATTTCATCTTTGTTCCCGCCGATGCCTAACGTGTAAGATGTATAATCTTTGATTTTTGTAGAGTTTGCAGTTATTTCATGGAAGCTTTCTGTGGGCCTGTCTTTATATACAACAGGGTAATAGTTTTCACCATCAAAATAGTATTTACCTTTAGCCGTTTCACATGTCCAACTTGTACCAGCTGAGGAATATCCTGTAGGCATATCAGCGATTGCCATCGATCCAGACTGATCCAATACCAGAATGAAATCTGTCGGAACCTGTTGAGACATCGATTTGTTTTTGACAACGCCGTTTGCAAATGCCTCCAATTTCAAGGAGTAGTTGCCATCTGCATCTGGGCCACTAATGGTTTTCTCAACAGTAAGCCCGGAATCGTTGACTGAGTTGGTTATTTCAACGTTTGTGGTCTCTGTCAATGTGCCTGTTGACGGCTCAATTTTTGTTTTATAATCACCATCTGTGCTGAGGACTTCATCGACGGTGTAGGTCCATCCGTAAGGGGCATTCTCAAACAGAACTGATTCACCATTCTTAAGCGTGGTAGTCCTATAAACAAGTTTGTTATCCGTTGACTCGTCTTCAATCAGTTCTGCACCTGTTACGGTCATTAGCGTTTTGGCGTCAGCGGCGCTGACCGGAGATTCAGCGGGTTTCTCCAGCGTAACAGTTACAGTAAATTCCTTTGTCTTTGGATAACCAACAACAGTATTGTTGACTGTCAAATCTTCCAAGCGATAGTCATAAAAGACT
>CACYEJ010000051.1 GCA_902773395.1 uncultured Ruminococcus sp. | reverse complement strand
GGTACATAAGTATCTGATTGCTATTTTTTCCCAACAAGTGTAATAATACCCATTAGTGGGTTCGCTTTGAATAACGCCTTCCATGGTCTGAAACATTTTGTCCAAATCATTTGACGATAAATCAAAAAGGCTACGACTTCCCTCTGTTTGGGAAGAAAAACTTACTAATTTGCACTGACATATTTCTGTATACAATTTATTCTTTAGCTGACGATCTTGGTTCTTGGGATTATCAATAGCACTTTGCGTAAATCCGATAGCGTTAGTCAACATATCTCTGCACAATTGAACAGTTTCTTTACTTGGATCTTGTTTCAACTGCATATTTGCATAGTATTCACGGATCAAGGCAATTAGCTGCAAAACGATTTTGGGCGAATTTTTGATTCTTTCAATGTTGTTATCCTCTAGCATTATTTGAATATAATCCTGATAATACCGTGAAAATTCATTTCTCAAAATAGGATCGTGATTATTCGGGCTAATACGCATCAAAAAGTCTCGTAGCGCAAGGATTTCATTATCTGTATTTAAACGAAAATTCTCGACCAGCAAGCGAAATGCATCAATATATAAAGCAGTTTGATTTCTTCCCGCCTCCCTATATTGGTTCAAAAAGTAGTCAAACACCAATTTAGCTTCAAACTCACTTCTAAAAAAACAAATGCTGTCGTTGTTTTGATCATAACTAAAAGCCAAAACAGGAATTTTCATGATTTTTAGGATATCATCCATTTGCGTAATACCGGCAGAGCGAAGCAACAAACTTGTAGGTACACCGATATGTATTTTGCTGCAAAACGCCACAATCTTGATCATTGTCTCCGCTTTCGTATCCGCTTCTTTTTTATGCGCCCCACTTAAAAATTTATATCCCGCTTTTTCAAACTCACGACTAATTTGCGTATCACAAATTTTAGTATAGTCATACTCTCCGGACATAGATTGAAGAACTTCCAAAACCGTTTTTGTCGCCTCATTGTGAACACCGTGACGCATTTTAGGACGGACAGTGCTACTAAGAGAATAAATTAGTTTCAAAAAACTACCTTGTACCGAAGAATTAAGGAGCTCTCTGCATCTTTCCTTCGGCATATTAGCCTTGGTAACCAACAGCTTTTCTAAGCTTTCAATTTCCGTCCGATCAAGGTTTTCCTTCAACTCAATGCTCTTAAAATACTTATCATCACTTTCCTTTGTTTCAGACAAATCAATATACGAAGAACAAAGCATAGTGACATGAATACCCCTGTTCTCTAAACCTAAAAACAAATTACTGTATTTTTTAGTATCAGCATAATATGCAGATAAATCCCAAATAAGCAAAAAAGAACGCGCGCCACAATGATTTTTCAATTGTGACAACAGATTTACCAAAGCATCCAAATACACCGTTTCTTTTCTGTTTTGCTTAGCGCTTTGTTTAAAAACTTCCTCAGACGAAAAATCTGCATTCGGGCGAACTATTATTACCGGATACTGGCATTCTTTGAGAATTTGATAGGCAATTCTTTTAATCAACACCGTCTTGCCAGAAAACGACTGTCCAAATACATTTACGATTCTGCTGGAACTTCCCGGATAATCCAATCCTCGCTTTATTCTTTTGTACACATCTTTTTCAATGGTTCTCTCAAACGTCAAATTGTTGCTGTATGCAATCCATTCATTCTCAGCACCGTAAAGCATTTTTACGCCTGCGTTCTGGCAATTTGAAATTGAATTATAAAAATAGTTTTCGGATAAATAGGACGGAACCGTAATCGTATCCGTTACATCGGGAGAAAGAAGCTCCGCCACATCCGAGACGGCAATCATCTCTTCATTGGGTATCGAATGGTACTTTCCATTGATATAAAATCCTATGTTGCTGCTGTCGGATTCTTCATAACCATCTTCATCATCATTTTGGCCAGAAAAAAAGGATGCAAAATAAGCCGAAATGTTTTCTTGAACACTATTAAACCCCGTTCCTTCAAATATGCTGGAATCTTCAATGCCGAAAAAGAAAACACGCTCAGCATATTCAAAGCAGCCCGCAAGTTCATTAAATTGCTCTTCGGTAACACCGTCAACAAAAACATATCCATCAAAACCAATCAACTCGCTCAAGGGTTTGAACAACTTGTTATATGCCTGCCGCCGCTTGATTGATGACAGACCATTCAACTGTTCCGCATTAATGATTTTCAAAGCTTTTTTATTCATACAATTTTTGCGCTGGGGCATTTCATCCGCAGTGATCAAATTGCTGATACGATAATCCTTTAGCCGATCCATTTGATGCTGGATATCACTGGCATTTGCAAAACACACAACACTATTCCAGTGAAAATCCAATATTTTTGACGCCTGTCTGAAATTAAAGTTATCTCCTGTAATAAGAATGATTTTATTTGATTCCCGCTTTAGTGTGTAAAACAATTCCGCGCTTGAGTATTTCATGTTACCACCTCTAAATTTTATTATAGCATGAGATTTTTTTAATAGCAATAAAACTTTGAAATTGTTATCACTAATTGCGAAATAATTAAAACAGCATTGCAGATTCGCATAACATATGATATAATAAATTATAATAACAATGTTATAGGACGTGTTTTGAATGAAACCTCAAATAAAACAGATTCGGGATTACCTGAACATGAGCCAAACGGAGCTTGCGGAGCGATTGAATGTCACATTTGCGACGGTGAACCGTTGGGAAAACGGACGGGCTGTTCCTAACAAACTGGCACAGACAAAGCTCTATGAAATCTGCAAGGAAAACGATGTTCCTGTTTATGATATCATGCTCAATAGAATCGCTACTGTCGCAGAGAACATTCC
>CACYEJ010000050.1 GCA_902773395.1 uncultured Ruminococcus sp. | reverse complement strand
GCTGAGTTTATCAATATCTATATCCAAAGCCTCGTTCATTTCGGGTCTTGTATTCTCAACACGATAAATCATTCCGTTGTCTTTGATAGTGATCTCAACAGTCTGTCTGTTTTTATAAACAGTAACTGTTACCATTGCTTCTGCGTTTTCAGAGAAAACACGGTCATACTTCTTAAGCTTTTTCTCAACACGCTCCTTGAAGTTGTCTTTCAAAGTAACTTTTCTTGCAGTGTAACTTATTTTCATACTATACACCCTTTCGCTGGAAAGATTATAGAAATTTCAAATTTCTATAGTAATATGATAACACAATGTGATATAAAAATCAAGAGGTAATTGTTAAACTTTTGTATAATATAATTATAATGGTATAAAGGTTCAAAGGGGAATAATAATCCGATTACAGCCTTTGTTTATATTCAATTTGATCATACGTAATAATTTTTTCTTTCGTATTAAACAGCATTTTTACAAAACAAATAAAATAATAGTTTTTTCGTCTTTTTTTGTAAATTTTTAAATTATTAACAAATTGTTGTTTGAATAGTTGTCTTGTTTTTGCTATAATAAGAATGTTACATTAATATGAGTTAAGGAGGAATCCATTATGGGTTACACAATCGCACAAAAGATCATAAAGAATCATCTTCTGAGCGGTGAAATGACAGTAGGAAGTGATGTTGGTTTAAGAATTGACCAAACTCTTACGCAAGACGCTACAGGTACTATGGCTTATCTTGAGTTTGAAGCAATAGGTATACCGCGAGTTAAAACGGAAAAAAGCGTTGCATATATTGATCATAACACTTTGCAGACTGGTTTTGAGAATGCAGACGATCATCGTTTTATTCAGACAGTAGCCAAGAAGCACGGTATTTATTTTTCTCGTCCCGGCAACGGTATCTGTCATCAGGTACATTTGGAGAGATTTGGTATACCCGGTAAAACTCTTATCGGTTCCGACAGCCATACCCCGACAGGCGGCGGTATCGGTATGCTTGCAATGGGTGCCGGCGGATTAGACGTTGCGGTAGCAATGGGCGGCGGCGCTTATTACATCACTATGCCGAAAATGGTAAAGGTTAATTTGACCGGAAAGCTTTCTCCTTGGGTGTCTGCTAAGGATGTAATTCTTGAGGTTCTCAGAATTATGTCTGTAAAGGGCGGCGTGGGAAAGATAATTGAGTATGCCGGTGAGGGCGTAAAGACTTTGACAGTTCCCGAGCGTGCCACTATTACAAATATGGGCGCAGAGCTTGGAGCTACTACTTCGATATTCCCGTCTGATGAAGTGACTAAGGAATTCCTCAAAGCACAGGGCAGAGAGCAGGATTGGACTGAATTGAAGTCCGATGAAGACGCTGTTTATGATGAGGTTATAGATATCGATCTTTCAAAGCTTGTTCCTATGGCAGCATGTCCCCACAGCCCGGATAATGTAAAGACTATTGAAGAAATAGGCGCAAAGAAAATTGACCAGGTATGTATCGGTTCGTGTACAAACTCGAGTTATCTTGACCTAATGAGAGTTGCTGCTATTCTTAAAGGAAAAACAGTAGCCCCAAGCGTTTCGCTGGCAATTGCGCCGGGTTCAAAGCAGGTTTATAACATGCTTGCCTTAAACGGCGCGTTAGGTGATCTTATTGCAGCCGGAGCAAGAATTCTTGAATGTGCGTGCGGTCCGTGTATCGGTATGGGTCAGTCGCCTAATTCTGCCGGTATTTCACTTAGAACCTTTAACAGAAATTTTGAGGGTCGTTCCGGTACTGCCGACGGTCAGATTTATCTTGTAAGCCCTGAAACAGCAGCGGCTTCTGCTTTGACAGGTGTGTTTACTGATCCTCGTACTCTTGGTGACGCAGTAGAAATTAAGATGCCTGAGCAGTTCCTGATCAACGATAATATGGTTGTTCCTCCGATTGAGGAAGACAAGATGGATACTGTTGAAGTACTGAGAGGTCCTAACATAAAGCCTTTCCCACAGACAACTCCTCTGGATGATACAATTGAAGCTTCCTGTGCATTAAAGGTAGGGGATAACATTACTACTGACCATATTATGCCGGCTGGCGCAAAGATTCTGCCGCTGCGTTCAAATATTCCGGCAATCTCACAGCATTGCTTTACAGTTTGTGACAAAGAGTTTCCGCAAAGAGCTTTGGCTCTCGGTAAGTCTGTTATTGTTGGCGGCGCAAACTATGGTCAGGGTTCATCCCGTGAGCATGCTGCGCTTGCACCGTTGTATCTCGGAGTAAAAGCTGTTCTTGTAAAGAGTTTTGCACGAATTCATAAGAGTAATCTCATCAATGCCGGTATTCTGCCTCTTACATTTGCAAATCCCGACGACTACGACAAGATATCACAGGGTGACGAGCTTTTGATTGCAGATGTAAAGTCCAAGCTTGAAAAAGGCGAGCAGATAGTTGTTACCAATGTTACAACGGGTACAGATATTCCTGTTGACTGCGAGCTTACAGACAGAACGAAAGCAATCATCATTGCCGGAGGACTTCTTGATTATACAAGAGAGAATTCCTGATGCTTTTTGATTAATATAACGTGTAATTGCACAATTTCTTTATGGAAAAAGTTGGAAATAGTATATTATATTTCTCGATTATTGTTACATAATGCGGTATTAAGCCGGAGTTTAGTTAATAATAGCACTGTTTGCTCCCAAAGTGGCAGACAGTGCATGTTGGGAGGAACAATTCAATTATGGCTGATAAAATTCAGATGAAGACGCCCATTGTTGAGATGGACGGAGATGAGATGACAAGAGTTATTTGGAAAATGATTAAGGACATTTTGCTTACTCCTTACATCGACCTTAAAACTGAGTACTATGATCTGGGGCTTGTTCACAGAAACGAAACTGATGACAAAGTTACGATAGAAAGCGCCGAAGCAACAAAGAAGTATGGAGTTGCTGTAAAGTGCGCTACAATTACGCCGAATGCAGAGAGAGTAAAAGAGTACAATTTGAAGGAAATGTGGAAGTCCCCTAACGGTACGATAAGAGCTGCTCTTGACGGAACTGTATTCAGAAGTCCCATTTTAGTTAAGGGTATTACTCCTTATATTCCTACATGGACAAAACCAATAACCATTGCTCGTCATGCATATGGCGATGTTTACAAGAATACAGAAATGACAGTTGAAGCCGGCAGTAAGGCAGAGCTTTGTGTGACCAAGGCAGACGGAACCGAGGAACGTTCGCTTATTCATGACTTCAAGACAGACGGTATCATTCAGGGTATGCATAATCTCGACAAGAGTATCGGAAGCTTTGCAAGATCTTGTTTTAACTATGCTCTTGACTTGAAGCAGGATATTTGGTTTGCTACTAAGGATACAATTTCCAAGAAGTACGATCATCGTTTCAAAGATATCTTCAACGAAGTGTTTGAGAAAGAGTACAAGGAAAAATTTGCCGAAGCAGGTATTTCATATTTCTACACATTGATTGACGATGCTGTTGCACGAGTTATACGTTCGGACGGCGGATATATCTGGGCTTGCAAAAACTATGACGGTGATGTTATGTCAGATATGATAGCTACAGCATTTGGTTCATTGGCAATGATGACGTCTGTGCTTGTATCTCCTGACGGCGTATACGAATACGAAGCAGCGCATGGTACAGTACAAAGGCATTATTATAAATATCTTAAAGGTGAAACAACCTCTACTAACTCTGTTGCTACACTTTTCGCATGGACAGGAGCATTGAGAAAAAGAGGCGAGCTTGACAATACTCCCGAGCTTTCCGCTTTTGCCGATAAGCTTGAAAAGGCAGCAATTGCCACGATAGAGGAAGGCGTTATGACAGGTGATCTTGCGCTGCTTTCTAAACTTGAAAATATTCGCAAGGTTGATACCGAAACATTCCTTATTGAAGTAGACAAGAGATTAAAAGCTTCACTTTAATCTGACAATGAGGGTGTATGCGGTGAAAAGTATCTCGTCATCTGTAATCAGACGCCTGCCCGTATATTACAGGTTTTTGAGTGAACTTGATAAACAGGGTATTACACACGTAAGTTCGGGAGAACTTGCAAATCGAATGTGTTCGACAGCCTCACAGGTAAGGCAGGATTTTAACTGTTTTGGTGAATTTGGGCAGCAGGGCATAGGGTATAGTGTTAAAAAGCTCAGGACTGAAATTGAAAACATTCTTGGCATCAAATGCCTTTATCCTGCAATTCTTATCGGTGCGGGAAATATAGGCAGAGCAATTGCTAATCAGGTTATTATTGAGAACAGATGCATTGACCTTATTGGAGTCTTTGATAAAGATGAAGACAAAATAGGTGAAAAAATAGGAGAACTGACTATTCTTCATACCAATGAAATCGAGATTTTTTGTCATGACAACTCAATTATCACGGCTATAATTTGCGTACCAAAGGAAGCGGCTGAAGAGCTTACCGAAAGACTTTATAAGGTAGGAGTAAGAAGTTTTTGGAATTTTAGTCATTTTGATTTAAATCTCAAATTTGAGAATGCAATCGTAGAAAATGTACACCTCAGTGACAGCCTTATGCAGCTGTGTTTCAGAATAACTCAAGATTTAAATAATACGTGAATACTGATTGCTGCATTGTTTTAAGCAATGAAAAAAGAAACTCCAAGTTCGTATGACGATTTGGAGTTTCTATATTTTTATGGCTCTATCATAGAAAAAGACTGATTTAGTATAATGAATTTCAGTTTTAAGTTTGACACGCAGGTGTTCGGGGACGAAGTCCCCGATAGG
>CACYEJ010000049.1 GCA_902773395.1 uncultured Ruminococcus sp. | reverse complement strand
GGAGCTATTTCCTCGCTGATTAAGCTCATAAGCGAACTGGAATTTCCTGAGTAACCAAAGTCCAGATAATTCATGCTGCTCATTGTAGCATAGCCATATGATTTAGGCGTATACGGCAAGGCAGATTTTTTCGTAATACCGCAGTTTTCAAGGTATGCCATTGTATTTTTATAGCTGCTCTTAACAATAAACTCACGGCTCGGAGCAAAGTAGTGATAATCCTCAAGACTGCTGCGTATATATCTATACTCCATATTCACTTCGATATGCTCGCCTACTTCAAAAGATTCCCATAAATAGTCAACATTGCCTGAATTATCTGCAAGCAAATCCTTTTTGTATGCCTCGGCAAATCCGTCAAAGAAAGCCTCATAGTTTTCCGGAATCTCCGCTGTTGCCAAAGTAACCGAACTGTGGTCGCCGTATGTCTGCATAAAATTAACTTTACCGCCTTCAATCACTATGTTTTCACGAAGTTTTTCATCAAACAGCTCAGGGAAAAGCGACATCTTATACGCCTCTGTTGCATAAATCTTTTTGATTATTTCGTTCATTTTTTTCAAGTCATACTTCTTGCTGGAGTCATTGGCGGGATAAATGTAATAGTTTCGTTGTGTGGAAAATCCTAGCTTCTTCTTGTAGTCGAAGTAAAAATTGCATCTGTTTACATATTCATAATTTTCATAAATCGAATCACCAGTATCATAATCAGCCGGAAGCTCCGATTCATACACGGCATCAGTATATGTATAGTAATCGCTTTCACCGCCGATGTAATACGGATATCCCTCAGCCTCACGAATATTGTCTGCAATAAGCTGGTGCAGCTCTGTGACAAGCTTGATATCTTCCGGCTCTGTAAAGGTGCAGCCTTCAAAAACAACCTCTTTTACAGTATCGGGATTTGGCACATACGTATCAATTCCCAAGCCGTATGACATTGAAAATACCAGTATAAGAACCGCTGCTGTTGTAGAACCGAACACAATAGCCTGCGGTGCGAATTTGCCCTTCAAACCTCTTGCGAAAATAAGGTGAAGCACAAAGAAAGCTACAAATCCTATAACCAAATACCAGAAAGAAAAGATGTACATATTGGTGTAACCGCTGTAGGCTGTTTCCGCTGCAATGAAACCGATAAATCCGCCGGCAACAATTGAAGCGCCTGCTTTTATAACCATTGGAAGCCAATCAAAAGCAAAGCCATTCTGCGATGTTTCTGCTCTTCTCCTGCGTGAAACATAAAGTGTGAGAACAAATATGCCTGCTGTGAAAACAAGCTGCCACACAATATTTGCAATTATCGCAGCTGCGCCGCTTTCGGAGTAGTAGATAAGATCAACCACGCTGAATCCGTAGGGAGCTAACGCTGAAAATACAGGCGAATAAAGAATATTTTCAAAAGTAACGCCCGGTATCATCTCGGAAATAATTCCATAATACAACGCTATCACGCCTACCCAAATAGCGTTTGCAGCAATAGTAACAATCGCCGTATCAATAACCGTGCCGCAGCAATACGCAATCAGTGCGGTAAACGTGTAGGCAGCGAATATCATAATCAACGATGTGAATATCACAAACAAGCCGGCTTTAAAGGTATCGCCGGAGCGAGTTGCCAAGCCCATTATGATGACAGAAGCCGCTGTGAACGGAATTGCAACAGCCGACACACCGGCCAGCAAATGCGACACAAACATTGTGTTTCTGTCGGCTGGAAGCGAACCGAACATATCAACGCTTCGCTTGTTATGTAAAAACGAAAATGTTTTCAGTGCGGAGATGAATGTAAACAGTGCCGCGCCAACCTCATAAAACACAAGCGTAACTTCAACAGCGTTATCATTATAGGAATAGCCGTCAATTGCCATTGCATATAAATTAAGCACCAATCCCAATCCAAGCAGGACTGAAAAAATAATCATTATGGTGCGGTTACGTCTGAAAGCCCATTTAAAAAGCGTTTTAAATTCCTTACTTGATAATGTTGTCAATGTCATAACCTACCACCTCCATTTCACTAATAAATACTTCCTCAAGTGTGAGCGGAAGCATTTCCATATAAACAGGATTGAGATTTCTGAGCTTGCTCTCAACCTCATCTCTTTCGCCCTTAATTGTCATATTAAGCAGCTTGCCCTGTCTTTGAATCTTAACCACATTCAATTCGGAGAACATACCCTCTCCAATCTCCTGATCAAAAACAGCCTGCACACGATGAATACCGAGCTTAGCCTCGTCAAGCTCCTTTTCAAGCACGATACCGCCGCTGTGAATTAGGCCGATATGGTCGCATACGTCCTCCAATTCACGCAGGTTATGAGAAGCTATAATAATAGTAGCGTTATACTCCGACACCATTTCGACAAGCAGCTTTTTTATAAGCTGACGAACAACAGGGTCAAGTCCGTCAAATATCTCGTCAAGCATAAGATATCTTGGGCAGGTAGACAAAGCAAGCATTAACGCTGCCTGACGCTGCATACCTTTTGACATATTGATAATTCTATCTGTAATCTTTATTGGAAATATGCAGCAAAGTTTCTGGAATTTCTCCTCGTTCCAGTTTGGATAAAGCTCTCTGTAAAGCGCCGCAAGATTGGCAACAGTCGAGTTGTTATAGAAATATGGAAAGTCGGATATAAAAAAGCACTGCCCTTTCAAAGACGGATTTTCAAAAGTACTTTCGCCGTCAATCTCAACCACACCGCCGTCCGCCTCATACACACCGGAGATAATTCTGAGCAGCGTTGATTTACCCGAACCGTTCGAGCCAATCAAACCAAACACTGAGCCTGTGGGAATATTAAACGAAAGGTCATTCAAAGCGACTTTTTCGCCAAACTTTTTTGTAACATTCTTAATAGCCAACATTATTTTCCGTCACCCCCAAAATAAATTTCGTTGACCGCAGTATTTACCTCTTCTGCCGTAATGCCTACATCAGAGGCGGTTTTGATTGCCTTTACAAGCTCCTTTTTAGCCTCCTCCTTCTTGCCGTTCATCATCACCGAGCTGTCGGCAACAAACGTTCCCTTTCCGACAGTGGAGTAAATATAGCCGCTTTGCTCAAGCATCTGATACGATTTTGAAACCGTATTCGGATTAATGCCAAGCTGCTGAGCCAACGCTCTGACGGTTGGGAGTTTCTCATGAGGAGCAAGCACACCCATGCCGACGAGCCGAATTACGTTGTTGTACAGCTGCTCATATATGGGTTCTCTGCTTTGATAGTTAATCGCAAACAATTATTTTCAACCTCCTTCTTTTTTCACTTGTACTTTCACGCAGTCGGCGGAAAGTTATTTGTATTACTACAATTAGTACAATTAAAATATACCATGTTATACTCTGCTTGTCAATAGTCTTTTGAAAAATTTTTAAAAAAATTTTCAGTTGATTTTTGTTTAATTGTATTATTACAAGGAGTACAATTTTAATATAGCACATTTTAGCGGAGTTGTCAATTGTTTTTTCATTTTTATTTTTTTAATTTTCGCTTTGATATTTGAGGGAAATATTTTTTTAAAGATTGTTTTCGTTTAGATATAGTTTTTTGGGCGGCGGATTCGTTTAAGTTTGCTTTCGCTTGAATAGGGTTTTGTTTGTGTAGCAACATCTTTTGTTATTATTACTAAAAAGAACAAAGAAATAGCTGTGCATATATATCTAAAAAATAAACTAAACAAAATTCTTTCAATATCTTTGTATAGTTTTTTCGCCTGGTAAAGTATTGGAATTATTAGATTATGCTGTTATAATATAAGTGGAGGTGGGAAAATGGATTTTACCCCTTTACAGTTGGAGGAGGGAGCCAGCCGCTGGAATTATTACGCCGCCGTTGATGTGGTTAAAGAATGTGAAAAGCTTGCTCTCACAAATGATTTGTTGAAGATACCCAATACCTTTACTCGTGTCGTGAGTGAATCTTATTCGAAGGCGATTATCACGACTAAGGAAATCTTGACTCTGCTTTATCACGGCTACCCTGAGGGCGCTATGGCTTTGAGCAGGATTTTGTATGAATCAATGGTGATTATGCGTTTTTTGTATGTTCACCGTGATGACGAACGGCTTTTGGAACGGTATATTGACGACTACTATGTTAAAGTATCTCGTGATAGAATTAAGTATTGCAATTATCTTTTGGAATACTCCCAAAGCGATGAGGAGCGAGAAGAGGCACAGCGGCTCAAAATTGAAGCTAGAAAAGAATATAATAAATTAAAAGAGAAATATTCGGATTTTCTTTCATATAATAAACAGGGTAATTATTTGCATGATTATTGGTGGATTGGCGATGTGATGAGGAGCAGAAACTTCGGGGCAATCCAAAATGAGATTACTCTCGAAAATCTAAAAATACTTTATGTGCTGTCCTGCTATCGCGCGCATTCCGGTATCGTTGGCAACAGTGTGCGGTTCGGTACTATCCTTGATGAAACTGTTTTGTCAACAAAAGGAAGTCTTGACGGCTTTCAAATTCCGCTTTGCTTCTCACTGGTTTGTTTTGGTATTTTAACTGAAACTATGTTTAGCACCGTTTCGGTTGATTGTGGGGATATTATTTCTAAAATAGAAAAAATAATCGAACCGTATGAGAATTGTTTGTACAGATAATTTGTGTTATTTTTCCGGAGAAAAATTATCTCATGGATTTTTGATTTGTGACATATAAGTGCATTGTGTAAACTAAATTTAGAAAGTTATAAAATCAGTATAAAAAATCCGGGAAATCTCTTGAATTTTTGCAAAATATTGATATAATATATTTATAAAGGTTTTTTTATCTGAGAGGGGCAGTATATATGAACAAGTATATCAGAAAATTAGGTTTCAGAAGTTCCGATGAAATCGAAATGAGAGTTACAATTAAATCCATTAAGTACTCATGGATTTATGTAATGCTCTTCCTTGCCGGCTGGGCAGTTTTGTCAGCCTTTAAAGATAGCGAAATCCCTATGGTTCAGATTGCGCTCATCTTGACTTCTGAGCTGTTATTCCTGGGTTTGCAGTGGTGGTTCACTAAAAAAGAAATTAAAGAAAATCAGGAAAAACACAGCGGCGTGAAGCACCTTACAGCAAAAGGCAAAGGCAAGAATTCATATGAATATATCTATGAAGACGAGGAAGGCAACCAGTATATTTATGAAGATGTTGGCACGGAGCAGTAATTTTTATTTTTAATTATACTCGACTTGTTTGCCTAAATAATTCTTGATTGTATTAATTAAAAATCCGCTAAAGACAGCCGCAGGGGATTTGCTGTTTTAAAAAACGACAAATGAGTTGAAAATAATTTTTTAATGACAAGAACACAACGCTTTCGCTTAGATAG
>CACYEJ010000048.1 GCA_902773395.1 uncultured Ruminococcus sp. | reverse complement strand
TCACGGAGGTTATACGCATGAAAAGAGTTGCAAAACCCGTATTCTTCATTCTTGCCATTCTTATCATCGCACTGGCTGTTACGTCTGTAATCGGTATCGACACACAGTACGGCGATATTAAGACTACCCGTATTAAGGGTATTGATGACATCAGATGGGGAATAGACATCAAGGGTGGTGTCGAGGCTACTTTCCGGCCTGCGGACGGTGTTGACGCTACACCGGAGCAGCTTGAATCGGCAAAGTCTGTTATCGAAACACGTATGGTTGCCAATAACATTACAGACTATGAGCTTTATGCCGATACAAGCTCTAACAGAATTATTGTAAGATTTCCTTGGAAAGAGGAAACTACAAACTATGATCCATATGAGGCGATTGAGGAAATTTCCGCAACCGCAACACTTACATTCCGTCCGGGCAACAGCTATGAGTCTGTTGACTATGCACAGGACGGTACGCCAGTTATGAAGACTCCTTCCGGTGATACTGCCGCAACAGTCCTTTTGGACGGCTCATTAGTTGAGAGTGCACAGGCAGGCGTTATTACTGAGGACGGTCAAACACAGTATGTTGTATCGCTTGAATTTAACAGCGAGGGTGCTGAGAAGTTTAAGGAGGCTACAACAACCTATCTGAATCAGACTATCTCCATTTGGATGGACGATGTTATGCTTTCAGCTCCAACGGTAAACAGTGTTATTTCAAACGGTAGCGCTCAGATTACAGGTAACTTTACTGCTGAGGAGGCTACTGCACTTGCTACAAAGATCAACGCTGGTGCGTTGCCTTTCTCACTTGAAACAGTAAATGCCGGCTCTATCAGCCCAACGCTTGGTTCAAATTCGCTTTATGCAATGGGTGTTGCAGCAGTAATTGCACTTGCTTTCATCGCTTTGTTTATGATTATCGTTTATAGAATGCCAGGCTTTGTTGCAGTTATTGCATTGCTCGGTCAGCTTGCTATTACAATCATGGCAGTATCAGGTTACTTTGCTGTATTCAACAGCTTTACGATGACACTTCCCGGTATTGCAGGTATGATCCTGTCAATAGGTATGGGTGTTGACGCAAACATCATCACCGCTGAGAGAATCAAGGAAGAGCTTAAAAAGGGTAAGTCGCTTGACAGTGCAATCAATGCCGGTACAAAGAACAGCTTGTCTGCAATCATTGACGGTAATATGACAGTCGTAATAGTTGCTGTTATCTTGATTCTTGTATTTGGTCCGTTCAATATGCTTTCATTTATTTTCGGACTTTCTACAACAGGTTCTATCTACGCATTCGGTTATACACTCCTTATCGGTGTTATCTCTAACTTTATTATGGGTATCGGCGCAGCTCGTCTTATGCTTAAATCTATTTCGGGCTATAAGCTTTTCAGAAATCCAAGACTTTACGGAGGTGCTAAGAAATGAGTGATAAGAAACTAGATTTTTTTGGCAAAAGAAAAATTTTCTTTGGCATATCCGTAGGTCTGATCGTATTGGGTATTATTTTCAACTGTATATTTGGTGTTAATCTTGATATTCAGTTTTCGGGCGGTTCTATGATTTCCTACACATACAACGGCAGCGTAAACGAAAGCGAGCTTAAAAGCTTAGTTCAAGAGATTACTCCGGATAATCAGGTATCCTTTACTATCTCCAAAAACCTTGCAGGTAATAACGACAAGGGTGCCGGTTACTACTTTACAATTCAGTTCCCAGGTACAGATGCTATTTCTGCTGAGGTTCAGTCGGATATTTCAAAAGCACTTGAAGAGAAGTATCCAGACAACAATTTTGAGGTAAGCGAGTTTACATCTGTTGATCCAACTATGGGTTTAAAATTCTTTGTTAAGTGTTTGGTAGCTGTAGCAATTGCTTGTATTCTCATGGTTATCTACGTAACAATCCGCTTTAAGAAAATTGGCGGTATGTCCGCAGGTGTAATGGGTCTTGTTGCACTGCTTCACGACTTGATTATTGTATACTTTGTGTTTGTTATTTTCCGCATGGATATTGACAGTAACTTCATCGCTGTAGTTCTAATGATTCTCGGTTACTCTCTTAACGATACAATCGTTATCTATGACCGTTTAAGAGAGAATAAGGCTAAGATGGGTCCGAAGGCTTCTCTGATTGATGTGTACAACCTCAGTATGACACAGTGTATCAGAAGAACTATCTTCACATCTATTACAACGCTTGCTGCGATTACTTCGGTATATGTTGTATGCTTGGTTTATAACATTGAGTCTATTCAGAGCTTTGCACTTCCGATGATGTTCGGTATTGTTTCCGGCTGCTATTCTTCAATTTGTGTTGCTACTCCGTTGTGGGTAATTTGGCAGCTCAAAAAGAAAGAAAAAGCTGCTGACAAAAAGAAATAATTTTAATATTTTTCTGTGTGTCCCTGATTCTTATTGAATTGGGGACATGTTGTTTGCTTATACTATTTGTAATTGATTTTAACTTTAAGCGAAAAAACAAATTCTCTGTGTGTCTTAATAATAAATATTAACAAATTTTATATAAATTATGTCTTTTTGTTATTGACTGTTTACGAAAAAAATGTTAAAATATTCTATATAGTACCATGGTAGGATGTGATTTTTTGATACTGGAAGCTTTTGCCTGCTCAGATGTTGGTGTACAGCGAACCGGAAATGAGGATAATCTATATTTTAACGGCTTAGTTAAAGAGGAGAGTGCCCTTTCCTTCGAACATTCTGAGAAAATGAATATAAAAAAGAGTCGTGCTGTTTTTGGTGTGTTTGACGGTATGGGCGGATATGCCAACGGTGAACATGCTGCGTACCTTACGGCTGATACGGCTAAAACAGTATTAAAGGAAAATAAGAAGGGCGACCCTCAGCAGCTCCTTGAGAAGATTTGTATTGACTCCAACATCAAAGTGTGCGACGAAGTAAAAAAGAATTCCGGGCAAAAAATGGGTGCGACATTGGCAATGCTCTATTTTGAGGGAACTCATTATAATCTCTGCAATGTGGGTGACAGTCCGATTTATCTAATGCGTAAGGGTGAGCTTACACAGCTTTCGCTTGAGCATACAGAAGCGGCTACGTATTTCAAAATTTACGGTGAAGCCCCGCCAAAGGAAAATAAACTGCCCTTAACTCAGCATATTGGAATGTCAGAGAATTTATCTCGACTCAATCCATATTATCAAAGAGAAAATGTAGCCGAGGGTGATATGTTCTTAATTTGCAGCGACGGTTTGACAGATATGCTTGATAATGCGGAGATAGCTCGTATTATCAATTCAAGCAGACCGCTCTCAGGAATAGGTGAGATATTGCTGCATAATGCCCTTGACCGTGGCGGTACGGATAATATAAGTTTTATTCTTGTAAAAGCAACTGATGTCGGAGAGCCTGTTATTGAGATTCCAAAGAGAGAGCCGATCAAAACAGAAGTTCCTAAAACTCCTAAAAAGGAAAGCGAAGCTCCTCAAAACAAGGAATCATCTCTAGCACCTCAAAAAACACCTGAACATCATGCTGACAACAACAAGAAAGATATTAACGCAGAAAAAAAAGCAGAACGTAAGGCAATTGCAAAGATTGTTGCAGGTACTATTATATTTGCTGTTGCAGTGGCTGCGGCTGCTTTCTTCTTCAAGGATAGCTATTTGAATGCCGGGCACTCCACAGAAACCCACGATACTCCCAATAGCTTAGTTTTGAAGCTTTAACCAATAAAGAAGACGATGTTCTGTTGTTTTTATTAACAGCGAATATCGTCATTTTATTCTAATAAAGTAAAATTGCATATAAAAAAACAGTGCAATAATAGAGAAAATTTTTTTGACTATTGTATCAACGTCAACTTTGTGGTACAATAATAATGTAATGTTTTGCAAAGTACGACATTTTATACTTTTTATGTCACACAATACTTTACTATGTGTTGGTGTGTCATCAGATGATATCTTAAACAGGTGCCTGATATATTGTTCCTTTTAGAAATAATTGTCGTATCCACTTAACAAAGGAGCTTTGTATGCAATTAATTAAGGATATAAAAGTTACTGCAAATGATATAAAAAAATCCACAATAGATTTGCTTCCGACATTTAAAGACCTCGGTGTAGCTGCACTTAAAAATATGAAGTCCGGTTACTTTATGAATGTTGTAGTTGTCTTTATCGTGGCAATTCTAATTAGTGCGGGATATAATTATACATTAGTTAATAATATATATCAAAATTCAGATATTTCTTTAATGCTAGAAAGTCATCACAAAACTAATGCAATAATATTAGAAGAATTCCTGGAGGGGCAGCGAATTTTTGATATTGAAATCAATGCTCACAATACTGCCGAAACCTATACCAAAGGTTATTTCTCTGTTATTGTCAATGAGATTACCGGAACAGGCTCAATCGGATTTGGAATTCTAAATGGTTTTAATAAGATATTTTTTAACGGAAGAATATCAGAGTCTATATCAATATTTATAATGATGTTTATTTCAATATTGATAATGATTTTTATCAGAAATATTGTTATGGTAGGCAAGTGCCGCTATTTTCTGGAGCAGCGAATGTATAAGGATACAGGTATAGATAGGCTCATTTTTGTGTATCGAACCGGTGCCGCAAAAAATGTTGCGATTGTAATGCTGCTGCGTTCTGTATGGCAAACGCTTTGGAATTTGACTATTTTCGGCGGTATCTATAAACACTACGAATATCTTATGATACCATATATTTTAGCAGAGAACCCCAATATAAAATATAAAGATGCTTTTAAAATGTCAAAGGAACTGATGCGTAAAGAGAAATTCAATACCTTTAAGATTGAGTTAAGCTTTATACCGCTGCTTCTTTTGGACGGTGCAACGATGCACTTGGTAACAATCTTTTTTCTCGACCCTTACAAAGAATGTATTTATTCGGAGCTTTATGCAAGGCTTCGCAGCAAGAAAAAAGGATTGCTTCAAAACGGCGACATGCTCTACGACAATATTCTTTTTGATAACAGTACTGCTTTGGAGTCGTATCCGGACGTACAGTGTCCCACATTGTATCTGGAGATGCGTCGTTGGCTGATTGCGGATTACAATAGAAATTATTCTTTAGAAAATTGTGTATTGTTTTTCTTTTCTTTTTCAATCATAGGTTGGGTGTGGGAGGTTTTCTTCTACCTGATGAATGAGGGAAAGTTTATCAACAGAGGAACTATGTTCGGCCCGTGGCTGCCGATTTATGGGTTAGGCGGACTTGTTATACTTACGATTCTAAAGCCTCTCCGTAAGAATCCTGCATTGATGTTTACCGGTGCTTTTGTTGTGTGTGGACTATTGGAATACTGCACAGCATGGGTACTTGAAACGTTCTTCCACAGTAAGTGGTGGGACTACACTGGCTATTTCTGTAACCTGCACGGACGTATATGTCTTGAAGGATTGCTAGTGTTTGGATTGGCAGGTGTGTTCGCTACATATTTTATTGCACCGGTCCTTGATAATCTCTTCAATAAGATTGACAGAAAAACGAAACGAACGATATGTATGATATTGATTATTGCTTTCATGGGTGATTTCTTCTACTCTGTAAGCAACCCTAATGTCGGTGACGGCATTACAGATAATTTAATATAAAAATAAAACAACTCTTATGTCATTACTAAAATGAATCATAAGAGTTATTTTGTTATTTAAAAATCTGTAAATGGATAGGGAAAAGCTTCACCTAAAGACAGCCTTATTATTTCTTTACCGTCAAATAATATTATTTGAAAATCTTTGTCACAGAATTGATTAAGTACCTGTCGGCAAATTCCGCATGGTGGTGTGGGAGATGTAAATACTCCGTCCGATGAACCGACAATTGCAATTTTCGAAAAGTGCCTGTATCCGTTTGCGACAGCGGAAAAAACGGCTGTACGTTCTGCACAGTTGGTTGCTCCAAAAGAAGCATTTTCCACATTGCAGCCGGTAAATACAGTGCCATCACTACAAAGCAGAGCCGCACCAACCTTGAAATGTGAGTATGGCGAATAGCTGTTTTTTGAAGCCTGTTTAGCTAGGTTAATGAGTTCTTCATCTGTCATATAGATTTACCTCACAATACAATTGCTGTTTCCAGAGCGGCTGTAATCATCTCACCAAAGGAGTTTTGACGTTCTTCCGCAGTTGTTTCGGTATTCTTGAAAGGACAGTCGGAAATCGTAAACACAGCTAAAGCCCGTTTATTTGCCTTGGCAGCATTCATATAAAGTGCAGCAGTTTCCATTTCTACAGCGAGTACTCCCATAGATTGCCACTTTTCATTACAGCTTTCGTCTGCCGAGTAGAAAGCATCAGATGTCAAGACATTTCCCACGTGAATATCAATCGCTAAATCCTTGCACTTATCTGTAAAAGCAGTTAGAAGCTCATAGCTTGCAATCGGTGCAAATACTCCATTAAGCTGAAATTGTGAAGCATAGTTTGAGTTTGTGCAGGCACCCATTGCAGCAACAATATCAAAAAGCTCCAGCTCAGGTGACAACGCCCCAGCCGAGCCAATTCTGATAATATTTTCGACACCGTAAAAGTTAAAAAGCTCATACGAATAAATCCCGATTGAGGGCATTCCCATACCGCTTGCCATTACGGAAACCGTTACTCCTTTATATTTACCGGTGTAGCCTAACATTCCTCTCACATCGTTTACAAGAACCGGATTTTCAAGGTTATTTTCAGCAATCATCTTAGCTCTCAAAGGATCTCCCGGCATAAGTACAGTCTTTGCAAAGTCGCCGAATTTTGCCGCTATATGTGGTGTAGGTACGCTCATAAATAAAACCTCCGTTCATTTACACTTTGTATAAATTATACATAATAAACATCATATTGTCAATAGAAATATTAATATCTATTAAACTAAAAAACTAAAAGATTTTACACGTTAAAGTTTTGATCAAACTTTTTCAAAAGTTTGCGGGGTGCAGGGGTAGAACCCATGCTCGCTGACGAAACAAATCAGCGTAGAGAAATAAACTACCCTCAGCGAAACTAAAAAACTATGATAGATCAAGTATCAAAAAATAAAAGCAATCACCATAACAATATTTTTTTCCTTACCAAGCAAAACAGGCAAGAGCTTGCGAATTGCCGTTATGAGAAAGAAAATTGCTAAATATTAATGATTGTGAGTAAAAGACATAATCCACATATCGGCAAAATTTTTAAAACAAGCTGAAAAAGCAGAACAAAAGATTAATCAAAAAACATAGCACAACTCCTATACATAACGGCAGCAAAAAAGACACAGCAGTCCATTTAATACTTTTAGTTTCCTTATAAATAGTAAGACAAGTCGTAGAACATGGGAAATGGAACATCACAAATACCAGCGTGCAAATAGCAGTGGTTATTGTCCAGCCGTTTGCAGAGAGAATTTCTCTTAGCTGAACTAGGTTAGGCAGTTCGCTTAGAGTTCCGTTAGACATATAGATCATTAGAATGATTGGAAGCACAATTTCATTAGCTGGCAAACCCAGCAGAAACGCCATAAGAATTGCCCCGTCCAGTCCGATGAATCTTGCAATCGGATCGAGGAATTCTGTACAGTAAAGCAAAACCGACTGATTTCCTATATTTACATTAGCTAGTATCCAGATTAACAATCCAGCCGGAGCGGCAACTATTACGGCTCTGAAAAGGACAAACAGCGTCCTGTCAAAAATAGAACGTACAATTACCTTTCCGATTTGCGGCCGCCTGTACGGAGGAAGTTCCAGCACGAATGATGAAGGTATGCCTTTTAATAATGTTTTTGATAAAAATTTTGATGCAAGCAGTGTAACAATCACGCTCAACACAATCATAACCAATAGAAGTCCGGACTCAATAATCGCCGCAGACATTCCGTTATATGCCCCCAGAAAGAACATTGAAATAATTGCAATAAGCATTGGAAAGCGTCCGTTGCAGGGAACAAGACTATTGGTGATAATTGCAATCAGCCGCTCCCTCGGAGAGTCTATGATACGGCAGCCTGTCACACCGCAGGCATTACAGCCAAACCCCATAGCCATTGTGAGAGATTGTTTTCCGTGAGCATTGGACTTTTGAAAGGCGGAATCAAGATTAAAGGCAATTCTCGGCAAATATCCCGAATCCTCCATTATCGTGAACAGCGGAAAAAATATTGCCATAGGGGGAAGCATTACTGAAATAATCCATGTAAGCGTTGTGTAAACACCGTCCACCAAAGCTGATATTATCATCTCCGGACAGTTTATTTTGATGAGCAGCAGCTTCAATTGTTCGCCTAAATATACAAACATTTTACTCAGCAGCTCCGAAGGATAATTTGCTCCGACAATAGTAATCCAGAAAACGCCTGCCAATATCAGCAGCATAAGCAGTATGCCATATGTTTTTGATATTAGATATTTGTCAATTTTCCTATCTTTTTTATCGGTATTTTTTTTCGATAGGGTGCAGCAATCCTTATATACTTTATTGGCGTAGTCTTTGTCAAAGAGTGTTTTTCTTTCACTTTGTTCGTGTTTGTTTAGTACGGTATGCTCAATTGCGTCTTTCAAGGCTTTTATTCCCACACCGTTTCTTGCTGCCGCTGTAACGATTGGAACGCCCAATAATTCAGACATTTTTTCACAGTTAATGCTTATGCCTTTTTTATGTGCCTCGTCAATCAGGTTTAAACAAATTATGACATTATGATTTACATAAGTAAGTATTTGAACTGCAAAATTAATATTTCTTTCTATACACGAAGCGTCAAGAATAATAACAAGTGCGTCATATTCGGCTGATTTGATATAGTCACAAGTGACCTCTTCCTCAGCGGAATTTGGAGTAAGCGAGTATGTTCCGGGCAGATCCTGTATCAGATATTTTATATCATTGTAAACATATTCTCCCTGAGTATTTTCTACAGTTTTACCGGGCCAATTTCCTGTATGCTGGTGAAGTCCAGTAAAACTGTTAAAAACGGTACTTTTTCCGACATTTGGATTACCTGCCAATGCGATATTGTAAATTTTTTTGTAGCCTCTCATATACACCTCCGAATAAAAAAGGACGTATTAATCTCAGCTTTGAAATTAATACGTCCTTAATAAATTATATTTTTACAATAATCTTTGCGGCGTCAATCGCTCGTATGGCAATTACAGCACCGCAAACTCTGCAAGCAATAGGACTTCCAAGAAAGCCAACTTGCAGCTTATCGAGATTTGCACCCTTACGAAAGCCCAATTCCTTTAATCTGCCCTTTATCGACAGAGAATCATCAATATTGTCAATCAAACAGCTGCTGCCTACGGGTAACTGATCGAGTGCCGTAAATAAGTTGTTCATAAACATTACCTTCATAAATTTATCTGTAATGATAAATTATGCAGACAGCCGGTAATATGTTACAATTAACAATTAAACCTTAACTCTCCAGCCGAACTTATCCTCAAGCTTACCATACTGAATGCCGGTCATTGTATCGTAAAGCTTCTGGCTAAGCTCACCGATTTCGCCATTGTTGATAAGCATTACATCGTCAACATATCTGAGCTTGCCTACAGGAGAGATAACAGCAGCCGTACCCGTTCCGAATACTTCCTCAAGCTTGCCGTTCTTTTGAGCCTCAAGCAGCTCGTCAACAGAGATTTTTCTTTCCTCAACCTCATAGCCCCAATCCTTGCAAAGCTGAATTGTTGAATTTCTAGTAATACCGGGGAGAATGCTTCCGTTAAGAGCCGGAGTAACAACCTTTCCGTCAATCTTGAAGAAGATGTTCATTGAGCCAACCTCTTCAATGTACTTGCGTTCAACGCCGTCAAGCCACAATACCTGAGAGTAATCCTCGTTGTGAGCCTTTACCTGTCCGATCAAGCTAGCTGCATAGTTGCCGCCTGTCTTAGCAAAGCCCATACCGCCTCTTACAGCACGAACGTACTCGTCCTCAATCCAGATACCTACCGGAGCAAGACCGCTTGAATAGTAAGCACCACTTGGAGAAAGAATTACCATGAACATATAAGTATGTGAAGGAGCAACACCGAGAAACTCATCTGTAGCGATGATAAACGGACGAACGTAGAGAGAAGTACCCGGAGTTGTAGGAATCCAATCTCTGTCGATATCAACAACAGCCTTAACAGCCTGAACGAAATCCTCTTCGGGAATGTTCGGAATACAAAGACGATCGTTAGTAACGTTAGTTCTTTTAGCGTTCATGTCAGGTCTGAACAAGTAAACCTCACCATTGTCGCCTTTGTAAGCCTTTAGACCCTCAAACATTTCCTGACCGTAATGATAAACCATAGCAGCAGGCGAGAGGGAAATATTCTGGAAAGGAACAATTCTCGGATCGTGCCAACCCTGACCCTCGGTATAGTTCATAATGAACATATGGTCTGTAAAAATCTTGCCAAAACCAAGCGGTTGATCTGCCGAAGGCTTCTGCTTTGGCTCAGTAGTTTTGGTGATTTTAATATCCAACATAAAAAAGCATCTCCTTAATGCGTATAAAAAGTAAAATATGGGCATAGCCCTTTACATAAATTATATAACGATTGATAATAAAAGTCAAGAATAACAAAACAACATATCATAAAAAAATACAGAATTTTGCAGGATTAATTTTATGAAATTTCAAATAATAATTAACCCACCGAATTTTTAGCTTTTTCGAAATCTACAATTGCATTTATAAAAATATCTCCGTAGCGATCCAGCTTTGCTCTGCCAACTCCGGAAATTTCCGAAAACTCCGACATATTTTTAGGTTTAACTTTGCACATTTCTTTAAGACACGCATCAGTAAAAACCACATACGCCGGAACAGAGGCACGTGCTGCAAGATTTTTGCGAAGAGATTTCAAATGTGCCAAAAGATTATTGTCGATATCTTTTTCATCAAAGCGTCTTTTTGACGGTCTAGTCTGGTCTTCCTTTAGAATTTTAGTGGAAATTTTCTCATTGCCTTTCAATACAGCCGGAGCTGTTTTGCCAAGCTTTAGCACAGGATACTCGCCTTCTGTCAACACAAGGTATTTCTTGATTACCAAATCGTTGACAATTGAACGAAGCTTATTTTCCGAATAATCTTTCATCAAACCATAAGTTGAAAGGCTGTCAAATCCCAGGCTGATAATACGATCATTTTTACTGCCTCTAAGTACATCACAAACCATTTTAATGCCGTACATCTGATTCATACGAACTATGCAGGACATTATTTTTTGTGCTTCAATAGTAATATCCACAGTTTCAAAATTCGATATACAATTGGAGCATTTGCCACAGTAGTTTGGTGTTTTCTCATCAAAGTATCTAAGCATGAAGGAACGCAGGCAATCCCTTGTTGTGCAGTAAAAGGTCATATATTTTAATCTAACCTCTTCACGTTCTTTCAGTAAATTTATTGTTTCCTCGCTCAGTTCAGTGTTCTCGTCCATTTTGCTGATAAAGAATTTGGCTGTTCGAACGTCAGCAGGGCTGTACATTAGAATACATTCCGCTTCTCCACCGTCACGTCCGGCTCTGCCAGCCTCCTGATAATAGCTCTCAAGATTTTTCGGCATATTATAATGAATAATGTAGGAAACGTTTGATTTATCTATTCCCATACCAAATGCGTTTGTTGCTACCATAATTGATTTTCTGTCAAAAACAAAATCGTCTTGATTACGCTTTCGCTCTTCCTCAGAAAGTCCTGCGTGATAACGAGTAGCAGATAATCCGTTATCGTTGAGGTAGTTGCATAATTTCTCAACATTATTTCTGGTTGAACAATATATGATGCCGCAAAGTGTCTGACGATCCTTGATGAGGCTAAGAAGCTTCAAATCCTTCGAGTTGGGTGTTATAACCGAAAAATACAGATTAGGTCTGTTAAATCCGGTAGTTACGCAAAAGGGGTTGCACAGGCAAAGTTTGTCGGCAATATCCTGCTTCACTTCTTTTGTAGCCGTGGCAGTAAACGCACCCAACACAGGGCGAGTAGGAAGATTCTTAACGAATTCTGCGACCTTCAAATAGCTTGGACGAAAATCCTGTCCCCAATGCGATACACAATGAGCCTCGTCTACAGTTACCATAGAAATTGGCAGAGTTTTGCAAGCATCGACAAAGCTGTTTACTTCAAGTCTTTCCGGTGCAACATAGATGATTTTATATTTATTCTGTGACATTAGATGCAACACCTTGTGATACTGACCAATGTTTAATGAGCTGTTGATGAATGCGGCTGGAATTCCCGACTGGATAAGAGAGTTTACTTGGTCTTGCATTAAAGAAATCAGCGGAGAAATAACAATAGTAATTCCTGAAAACATGATTGCAGGAACTTGATAGCACATTGATTTTCCGGCGCCTGTAGGCATAATACATAGTACGTCTTGACCGTCATAAAGGTGGTCGATTATTTCCTCCTGACCTTTGCGAAAAGAATTGTGACCAAAATATTCCTTTAGAATTTGATATTTATCTTGTGAAATTGTCATTTAAAAAGCTCTTTTCAATAAAATTTAGATATAATATATAGTAACACAAAATCTGACATAAATCAACTGCCAATGGCATACGAATTACGCACACCTACTTCTTGTTTAGATTACTTTATTGCCAGCGTAAGAACTTTTCCTTAAAATAAAGATACTGGGCAAACTGCCGCTGTACAAAAAATAAAAAAATTTCAAATTATCTATTGACAAACAAAAAAATGTATGATAAAATATAATAGTCGTTTGGAGAGGTGTCCGAGTGGTTTAAGGAGCTAGTCTTGAAAACTAGTGATACCGAGAGGTACCAAGGGTTCGAATCCCTTC
>CACYEJ010000047.1 GCA_902773395.1 uncultured Ruminococcus sp. | reverse complement strand
TATTGTCAGAGATTGAGGGATTTGTTTGACAGCAGTATATCAGGTTAATAAATTCAGAAATAATAATTATATAGGAGGTGACAGTATGCTTGGCAAAAAACTTGATGTCAAGGTTGTTTCTTCCATTCCGTATGCCGGACTTTATAACGGATATTATATGGCAGGCAGCCGCAGGAAAAATATCTATCTTATCTCAAAGGATAAGCCTAGAGATTATGTTCGCTGCACCGTCATTGCAATGGCACAGGGCAGAAACGGTGCCCAAGCTAAGCTTATTGCCGCCCCTGAGGGTCAGATTTACTATGAGCCGCTGATTAAGAAGAGATTACGCAGACTTCGTAATTTCAGGGTAGGAAGAATTAGCTGTCTGTATGAAAAGTCATGCGGTGCAATTGTCTTTTACCGTGCCCCGATAGAGGTTAGAGTTCTTTTGGTGAAGAATAAAAACGGCAAATACTGGTCATTTCCTAAGGGTCATGTAGAGCTTGGCGAGAATGAACGTCAGACTGCTGTCCGTGAAATTAAAGAGGAAACAGATTTAGACGTTAAAATTCACCCCGGCTTTAGAGAAACAAGCGATTACTGTCCTTTTGGAAAGGTCAGAAAGAGAGTTGTTTTCTTTCTTGCAGAGGCACTTTCAGATGATGTACATATTCAGGAAAGCGAGATAGATTATTTTATATGGGTGCCGTTTTCGCAGGCAAGGGAAATGTGCTGTTATGAAAATGATCTTAGAGTGATTGATAAGGCTGAAAGATATCTTGGCGGACGGTAATAAATATCGCATAGAAAAAAAGGAGCAAACAATGGACAGCAGCATTACACCAAAACAGCGAGCAGCACTTGCCGTTGAAGCGTTAAAAAAAGAATATCCGGACGCAATCTGCTCTTTAGTATACACCGAGCCTTTGCAGCTCTTGATAGCCACAAGACTTGCCGCACAATGCACAGATGCCCGTGTTAATATGGTTACTCCTGAGTTGTTCAAGCGTTATAAAACGGCTAGGGATTTTGCAGAAGCAGACATAGCTGATGTTGAGGAACTGATTAAAAGCTGCGGACTTTACAAAACTAAAGCACGTGATATTGTCACTATGGCAGGACAGATTTGCGAAAACTTTGGCGGCAAGGTTCCGGATAATATTGATGACTTGACAACGCTTGCAGGTATCGGAAGAAAAACAGCCAACCTAGTTGTCGGAGATATTTATAAAAAGCCGGCTGTTGTAGTTGATACTCATTGTATACGTATCACATCAAGATTGGGCTTTCATAATATCAAGGACGCAAAGAAAATTGAATCTATTCTTAGGAACGCACTTGACCCAAAGGAATCGAACGATTTCTGTCATAGACTGGTGCTGCACGGAAGAGCAGTCTGCAAGGCGAGAAAACCTGAATGTGAGCGTTGCTGTATGAGTGAGTTTTGTGAGTATAGGCGTTCGCAGCTATAAAATTTTTAATTTTTTGTAATGCTAAAAGAAAAATGTTTTAATAAATTTGATTATTTAAAAAATCCCATAAAGTGCTATGTATAAATTTCACAAATAAATAAAAGAATACTCTAAAGATAGTTGTGCAAAATATATGAATATTACAAATTTGATTAAAAAGGGTTGCATTTTTGTAACGGTTTGGTATAATAGTAATAGTTAATTTTTACAAGCGTGTAACAATTTAATTGGGAGTTGTTTAAATGTCATACTTTGAAAATGATGATAATATAGAAGTTACGGAAGAGCTCCTTGATAAATTCGCATCATCTTCATTGGAGTACTACGATGAGGCTGAGGAAGAAAAATCAATCGAGCAGATTCGTGAAGAAAGATACCTAAGACAAGAGGAAAGACGTATTCAGAAAAAACAAGAAAGACGTTCCTCACTCGTCAACAACTTTATGCCGTTTATGGCAATGGTTCTTTTAGTATGCACAGTTTTATATATGAACTCTTTGCAGTTCGGTCTGATTATCTCATATAACGATGAGCAGATCGGAGTTGTAGAGAATGCTGATGTTATCAATGAGGCAACCGGTCTGATTGATAGCAAAATTATCAACAAAAGCCTTGATACACTTGAGGACGAGCCTCAGTACAGGGTTGCAGTTGTTAATAATACATCTGATTTTCAGACTTCAACAGAGCTGAGCCGCTCTATTCTTGCCAACGATAATGTGCTTGCAGATGAAATTTGCGGCGTGTTCGTTGACGGTACATTTGTTGGTGCTGTGGAAAACAAGGAGGACGCACAAGAGGTTCTTGACAGCTTGCTGGAGGCGGAAAAGAAGAATTGGAAGTCGCTGGGCAATGTAGATGCTGTAGAGTTTAACAGCAATGTTTTGCTTGAAGTGGGACTTTATGCGAGAAGCTCCGTTGTAGACAAGGCTGCTATTAAGGAAAGACTCGAAAACAACGTTGAGATTAGTTACAAGATTATCGTTTTGCAGGAGCAAAATGTAAAGATAAAGTATAAAACAGAATACGTAATAGATTCTACAAAATCTGATAATTACGAAAAGGTTACAACAAAGGGTGTTATCGGTGAGGGCGTTGCTACTAACCGTGTTGTTTACGTTGACGGAAACCAGATTTCCAGCGAACACGTAAAGGTTACGGCAACTAAAAAGCCGGTTAATCAGGTTATCACAATTTCCCCTGATAACGAGCATGCAAGCGAGGTTAAATCCACCGACACCGATACATCAAAAACTAATAAGAAATCTACTGATACCGATACGGATAAAGATACAGATACAGAAAAAGACACAGACACAGACCAAAACACAGATACTGACACCACTGCATCAACCGATACAGAGAATGATACAAACGCAGATGCCGCCGCAGACAGCCAATCCCAAGCTGCCCAAACAGCACCGACAACACATTCATCTCAGTTTATATGGCCTGCACCTTCATGCGGTTATATAACTAATGAGTTTGGTTATCAGGGTGAGAAGCTCCATAAGGGAATTGATATTTCCGGTGGAGGCGTAGAGGGACAGCCGGTTTTGGCATCTGCAAGCGGATATGTCACATCAGTTGTATTTGACTATAGCGGCGAAAATTACGGCTGCTATTTGATTATAGATCACGGCAACGGCTATCAGACATTGTACGCTCAGTGCAGCGATATCTATGTTAAGCCGGGTACGTATGTTGAACAGGGCGAAGCTGTTGCAGCAGTAGGCTCAACAGGCGACGCAACAGGTCCTCACCTGCATTTTGAGATAATCTCAAACGGTGAGTACGTTAATCCAACCAACTACTTATATTAAGATAAATAACCCCAAAACAAAACAGGGAAAGGACGTCTTGTATAATCAAGCGTCCTTTTCCCTATTTGAAAATTGTTGATTTAATCACCAAAATTTATATATGTAAATTTTTCGCAGATATAGAAATCAGGAGCGATATGTGATATAATATATGTTGAAATCTGTATAAATCTAAAGGAGAGTGAATATTGATGAAAAAATTCAAAAGAAAATTACTTTTAACACTTGTTATCGTGTCATACATATTAACAGCGTCCGCTTGTGATTTTATCGTAAAGGAAAATCCAGTCGATATTGAAAGCAACTATTCCATTGCAGAAACACCGGATAACGCCGATACTGCCGATACCGCAAGTACCGCTGATGAGAAAAATACAGATTCAGATAAGGATAAAGATTCAGCCACAGATACCGCACATGAGAATGAAAGTGACTCCGAAAAGAACGAATCTAAGAATACATCTTCACAGAAGAGCAGCGATAAAGACGCTTCAAGCAGAGTATCTTCCTCACGCAATACTTCTTCAAAAGCAGCTTCATCTTCCAATACTTCTTCTAGCTCAGAGATTAAGGTAAATAAGATTACACTTGATATATACGAGCTTACTTTGGATATTGGTCAGTCGAAGATGCCGATTGTTACTATGACTCCTTACAACGCCGCAAACAAGAGAGAAGTATGGAAGTCATCAGATGAGAAGGTTGCAACCGTTGACAAGAACGGCATAATAAGAGCAGTAGCCGAGGGTAAGTGCGTTATTACAGTTACAGCCGAAAGTGACCCTAAGGTTGATGCAAAGGTGAATGTCACTGTTAAGGGCAAGCCAAAGGTAGAAAGCCTTGACGTAAGCTTCACGGAGAAGACTATCAAAGTTGGCGAAACAGTTATGCCGAGAGTTACAATGCTGCCTCTTGACGCCGATACGCTTGAGGAAAAGTGGACGAGCGACAACGAGAGTGTTGCAACTGTTGACCTTTACGGCAATATCACCGGTCATCAGAAGGGTACTTGTAAGATTACCGTTACTTCCGTAAGCAATGAAAAGATAAGTAAGGAGATTACTATCACTGTTGTTGAAGAGGAGAAAAAATCTGATGATAATTATACCAACAAGTATATTGACGGTATTTTGATTGTTAATAAGACCTACGGTTTGACATCAGACTATAATCCGGGCGGACTTACACCGGAATGTGCTTCTGCATTTGAGAATTTAAGACGAGCTGCCGCAGAAGAGGGCTTGAATATTTATATAGAATCAGGCTTCCGTTCTTATGAAGAGCAGGTTAATCTTTACAATATGTATGTTCAGAGAAGCGGCAAGGAAGCAGCAGATACTTTCTCTGCACGTCCGGGTCATTCAGAGCATCAAACAGGTCTTACTATTGACTGTAATGATGCAAGCGACAGTTTCCGTTATACCGCAGAAGCTGAGTGGCTTGCTGAGCATAGCTGGGAGTACGGATTTATAATAAGATATCCGCTTGGTAAGGAGAGTATTACCGGATATAAATATGAGCCGTGGCATATCAGATTTGTTGGAAAGGGCTTGGCTAAAGAGCTTTATGAGAATGATGAAACTTTGGAAGAGCATTTTAATATTACTTCCGAATATAGAGATTAATTCTTATATACAATAATTTTATAATAATAAAAAAACAAGGCGAGCCGGAAATAATAATCGGTTCGCCTTTTAATAAATATTTTAATCCTTTTTCTTCTGTGAGTTATCCATATATCGTGTATAATAAACTATTCCAATAATTAAAAATACTGCTGTCACTCCACGAAATGCCCAGCCTAATGTTCCGTGAAACATATCGTTATCAGTAAAAAAACTTATACCCCACCAAATGCTGTTAAAAACAAAATATACCGAAAAAACCATATAAATTTTTTGCTCCTTGATTCCCATTGAAAATAGGATAATGGCTATCAAAAGCCACATTACTGAATATACAATGTTCATATAAAAGTTTTCACGTCCTTAAAATTCAACTGTAAAGACGATTCTCTCGTCATCTGTGTACTGAACCGATATTTTACCCTTGTGGTTTTGTACAATTGCCTGTGCCATTGAAAGTCCGATTCCGTAGCCGCCTGTTTTAGAATTTCTCGAAGTGTCAGACCTGTAAAATCTGTCAAAGAATTTCTTCACGTCTTCCCTATTAAGTCCCTTACATGTGTTGGAAACGGTCAGCACGGCTTTCTTTGATTTTGCCGCAAGCTTCACGGAAAGCTTCTTCCTGTCATCAGTATATTTAATTGCGTTGTCAAGCAGAATTCCTACCAGTCGGACTATAGCTTCAAGGTCGCCGGTAATAGCGACGTTTTGTGCAATTTCAGCGTCAATGCTGATTTGCTTGTTCTCAGCCGGAACACAAAACGATTCAACAGAATTGTACACAATTTCCGATAGAATAATCCTTTGCTTCTCCTTTTCGGAAAGTACCTGTTCGTCCATTTTTGAAAGCTCGATTAGTCCTTTAATCAGATTACTCATTCTGACTGTTTGCTGCTTGATATTAGTAAGCCACTTGTTTTCCCCTTCAATCATCTCCATAACTTCTGTGTTGGATTGGATAATCGCAAGAGGTGTTTTAAGCTCGTGACCAGCGTCTGTAATAAATCTACGCTGCTTCTCTCGAATCTCTTCAAACGGTTTCAGAACCTTTCCTGAAAGAATAATCAGCAGCAGCAGTACAATAACTATACATGAAATAATTGTAACAAGTGTGATAATCAGCAGAGTGTTTACTGTTGTAAGGTCTGTGCTGCAATCAATGCCGATAATCATTGTACCGTCTTCGCTCTCGAATCTTCCGTATCGGAAATTATCAATATATCCTTTGTCGTTCTTCTTCTGATTGATTTCCTCAACTTGATTTATTATCATATCAATATTAACTATTGCAATGTGTCGGTAATCCGCATTTATAATATTGCTGCATTCATCTAAATAAGCAATATAATATCTTGTTTGATATGGGGTTTCATCGAAAAAATCCCTTTTCATCTCCTTGTCAAATCCAAAAATATGAATATCTGTATCAGTGTCTGTGTCGGGTATATATTTCTGAATGTTAAACATTGGAAATCCGCCGTTCTCGTGAAGTACATCAATAATTTCGTCAGTGCGGTTTGCAAGCCGAACACGCAGCGTAATGTTTACAGCGGTAAATGCCACGATAAGTGTAACCGTCATAGATATTATAGCAAGGAGAATAAATCGGATTTTGAGCTGTTTAAGCATTCTTGGCAGCCTCCAGCACGTAGCCTCTGCCCCTTAACGCTGAAATCTGAATATTGGCGTCCAGTGCGGCAAGCTTCTTTCGGAGATATGATATGTATACCCAAACCACATTTACCTCTGCCTCGCTGTCGTATCCCCATATTCTTGTCATAAAGCTGTCTGTAGAAATAGGTCTGCCGCCGCTTTTCATGAGCATTTCCATCATAAGATATTCTTTTTTTGACAGACGTATCTCACCGCTTTGGGTGCTTAACTCGTATGATTGTCTGTTTAACGTTACATTGCCCATTTGCATATTGTCTGGAACAATCTCCCCCGAACGGCGTACCAGTGCCCCAACTCTGGCAATCAGCTCCGGCATGGCGAACGGCTTCGCAAGGTAATCATCAGCTCCGGCGTTTAGTCCCTCTACCTTATCGGAAATCTCGGACTTAGCCGTGAGCATTAGTACAGGCGTAGATATACCCTGCTTGCGAATATAGGAAAGCACTTCAATACCGCTCTTTTTAGGCATCATTACGTCAAGAATAATACCGTCGTATTTTTCAGCCATGATATAATCAAGAGCCTCTTCCCCGTTGTAAACAGCGTCTACTACATAATTCCTGTGGCGAAGAATTTCTGTAACAGCTTCGGACATTGCTCTCTCGTCTTCGGCATATAATAATTTCATTTGCGTTTCCCCCTTGCTGTAAATCAGTTGCCTGCGTTGTAGGCTCTGAGCAGATTAAGTGCCCATACGTCGTCTATGATGTACACTCTGTCTTCCGCATAGCTTGCTTTGCCGCCGTATTTGTCCTCAAGCTGCTCATAAATTTCATGTGAAAGCTTTGAAACAAACGCATTGCCATTTTCGGTGTACATTTCAATTCGCTTTTCGCCGCCGATATTGGAGAAGAAAGCGGCAGCAATTTTGTCGCTGCTCAATTGTCTTTGTGCGGTCTGAGCATAGGCAAGCTTGGCGATTTCTATAATTTTATCGTCATAGCCGCTGTCGAATATCATAATCTTTTCTCTGAGCCTGTGGGGATCACGCACAATTCTTTGACGGCAGGATTTGTCAACATCTTCCCCATGTTCATTGATTTCCGTTTTGCTTGACTTAAAATAATCTGTGACATGTTTAATTTCCTCATTGTCAAACACAAGCCAAATCATATAATTTTCTTTTGGGTCGCTGTAAAGAAGCGGATATCCGACTGTGTTTTCTTTACCGCATTTTGTGCAGGTGGTTGTGAATAGTGTGTCGTTGAGCAGCTTTAATTTCTGTTGAGGGTTCTTGTCGCCGTTGATTGCACTCCATTGCTCCACCTCGAACGATTTTCCGCATTTAGGACATTGCACTGTTACCTTATTTCTCATTGCCATTTTATAATCAATCCTTTACTTTCCGATAATAAATCAGAAACTATTTTAATAATATTATAGATGTAATTTTTTTGGTGGTCAAGGGTTTTTGTGTTAAAACTTTAAATAGGTGAAATAATATTTTCATCGGAAAAGCGTGTGGCTTATACTCAAAATCTAAAATATCTAGCATATAAAAGTTTTGATCAAACTTTTTCAAAAGTTTGCGGGTCGAGGGCAGAGCCCCGTCGCTGACGAAACAAATCAGCGTAGG
>CACYEJ010000046.1 GCA_902773395.1 uncultured Ruminococcus sp. | reverse complement strand
TTCTCTCCCATCTCAACATCATTGTTGTAGTTGTAAATATAGCTGTCACCGGAGGCTGTCATATCACACCACGGAGAAATTAAAAATGCACCGAGAGGCATTTCCTTACCTTCATCTCTTAATTTTAACATCAATGCAAGTGCAAGATTTCCTCCGGAAGAATCACCTCCGATAATAATATTTTTTGAACGATAACCTTGTTTTTCCGTCAGTTCACTCCACAACTCCTCCGCTTCGTTAAGCTGTGAAGGATACTTATATTCGGGAGCGAGTTTATAATCAAGCAGAACGATTTCAATACCGTCATCTATGCTGCAAAAATCCGCAGTAAATGTTCTGTACATATCAATCAATCCTGAAATATACGCTCCCCCGTGCAAAAAGTATATAACCTTATCAGTTCTTTTCGCACCGTTTTTCCTGATTCGCTGATAATCAACTCCGTTTTGTGTTCGGAGTTTTTCAAGAGTATAGCCCTTGGGCATTTTATCATTTATGTACGGCTCTGCCATTGTTCTCATTCGCTTAACTGCATCGGGATGAGAAAAAGGATTAATATTATTTGTTGTTCTCATAATAAATCTAAATATATTACCTCTTACAGATGTCATAACTAATTCTCCTCACATTCTCCAGCCTTCTGCTTGTTTTCTGATTTCTACGAAATTCTTGTATATTCCTTCTGCTTTTATCAGCTCATCATGTGTTCCCGATTGAGCAATTTGTCCTTTATCCAAAACAATAATTTGATCGGCGTTCTGTATGGTTGCAAGACGATGTGCAATTGCTATAATAGTTTTACCTTCCGTAAGTGCAGAAATAGCAGCTTGTATGAGATGCTCATTCTCGGGGTCAATTGATGCGGTTGCCTCATCAAGAATTACTATCGGTGCATTTTTCAGAATAGCTCTTGCAATAGAAATTCGCTGTTTCTCTCCTCCTGAAAGCGAAAAACCGCCCTCACCAATTACGGTATCATACCCATTTGGCAATGCCATAATAAAATCATGACATCTTGCTGCCTTGGCTGCTTCTATCATTTCAATTTCAGTTGCATCAGACTTTCCAAAACATATATTGTTACGAATCGTATCCTCAAATAAATATACATTTTGAAATACCATACTGATATTCTTTAACAAACTGTCACAGGTATATTCACGAATATCTTTTCCGCCTATAGAAATTTGACCGTCCGACACATCATAAAACCTTGCAATCAAATTACAAAGTGTTGTTTTTCCGCTGCCTGACGGTCCCACTATTGCCGTTACCGAACCTTGAGGTATTATAAAGCTTACATCATGAATAATTTCTCTATTCAAATCATAGCCAAAAGAAACATTGGAAAATTCTATATCAAATTTTTTCACAGCAATATTTTTTCCGTCTTTATCGATTACATCTTCCTTTTTTAAAGATTCGAGCTTATCCAATGCTGCATCCATTGTTCCAAGCAAATATGAGGAATCGTTTACTCCTTCTACACTCGAAAATATTGTAAAAGAAAACATTACAAACATCAGATACATTCCTATCTCCATTTGTCCCTGCAATGTATTTAAAGAACAAACAAAAACAATCAGAACAGAAGCTATCTTTAAAGCTAACATATGTACAGCGTCAATCGGCATAAATCCAAGTTCAACATCTACACGGATATTCTTCAGATTACGGCAGGCTTTTGTATAATTTTCCATAGCACCGCTTTCTTTTCCAAAGCTTTTTACAATCGGAAGTCCATGTATAAATTCAATAACAGAGCCTGCCATAGTTTCCTCTGCCTTATGTGCATCGTCATATTTCATTCGTGTTCTGCGATTTATGGCAGAAAGTGCAAGATACGAAATAACTGTACCAACCGCTGCAATTGCTGCGGATAACGGTGAAATAAAAACAAGGAACAAAAGTACAGCCAACAGCTGGATATATCCGTTTACCACGGTGTCTATTATTTTCATACCCGACAATTCCAATGTAGAAAGCTGTGTTGTAAGCCCTGTAAGGATTTCACCTGTTGGTATTTTTGTAAAATATCCCAAAGAAACTTTTTTCAAAATTTCCCCTATTTTCAGTCTTTCATCAGCTGCCTTTTCATATCCTATACTTTCCTGAAGAAGTGCTCTCCAATAGGTAAATAAAAATCTTATCAATATAAAAAACAGTATTCCGATTACGCTGTACCAAATATACTTTACATCAAGAACTTCGTCATTCTGCCATGCCTTTACAACCTTTCCGAACGTCCATGCCGCAAGCATTGTCGGAGATACAATAGTAAAACTTGAGAAAAAAGAGCATATCGTACCAATAAAGAGTCGTTTTTTATATGTACCAATCCATGACAGCATTCTTTTTATTGTTGAAAACATTGTCACACTCTCCTTTCA
>CACYEJ010000045.1 GCA_902773395.1 uncultured Ruminococcus sp. | reverse complement strand
GTCGTTGACAGTTCCTTCGTGGCTGATTCAACTAACCCTGTACAGAGCAAGGTAGTAAAGGCGGCGCTTGACAATAAGCTTGAGACTTCTCTCAAGGGTGCAACTAACGGTCTTGCAGAGCTGGATTCAACTGGCAAGGTGCCTTCTACACAGCTTCCTTCCTATGTGGATGATGTAGTTGAGGGATATTTCTACAACTCAAAGTTCTACAAAGAGGCAGCTCATACCACAGAGATCACAGCCGAGTCAGGTAAGATCTATGTAAATCTTGCTGAAGGCAACGATCAGAACAAGACCTATAGATGGTCTGGCAGCGCTTATGTTGTTATTTCCGAGGCACTGGCTCTTGGCGAGACATCTTCTACAGCTTACAGAGGTGACAGAGGCAAGACCGCATACGACCACAGCCAGGTAACAAGTGGCAATCCTCACAACGTATCTAAGTCCGATGTGGGTCTTAACAATGTTACTAACGACAAGCAGGTAAAGGCTATTCAGTCATCTACGAGCGGCGACATTGTGACCTTTGGCGGCACAGACGGTGCTACCATTGCTGACAGTGGAAAGATCGTTGGCGGCTCTACTCTGGCAAGCACACCCAGCGCAAATACACTTGCAACAGAGGCTGCCGTAGCCGCAGCTATTTCCGCAGCAGTTGAATGGGAGTCTATCTGATTCTCTGCTTATGACGCACACTGACTAAGAAAGGCGGCATTGGTATACTACGGTATATCAGTGCCGTTTTGTCAATAAAAAGGAAGTGAAGCAAATGCCAACAGTTGGCAATAAAATAAAATTCAAGACCGGCACGTACCAAGCATACAGCACAAAACTTCAGGGAAATACTTTAGACAGCGATGCGTTATATTTTTGTACGGACACGCAGACTTTTTATCTTGGTGATAAAGAATACACAAGACCTGTCTATGTAGGCGATTCTGCCCCGACGTCAGAACTGCGGAACTCAACTCCGATTGGAACCTTATATTATGACGGTTCGTCTCTTTATGTTAATCATTCGAGTGCTTGGGAAGTGATAGCTAACAATTTCACATACACTCATCCCACTACCACCGCCGCATCAGCAGCGGCCGTAAAGGTCGGCAATGACGGTCAGGGTCATGTGGTTTTAGGCAGCGCTCTTACAAAGTCTGATGTAGGTCTTGGCAATGTAGACAACAAGTCCTCGTCAACCATCAGGAGCGAGATTACAAGCGCAAACGTCACATCCGCTCTTGGTTTTACACCGATATATATTGATATTAAGACTCAGGCTGAATATGACGCTTTACAGACTAAGCCCGCAGCCTTGTATTTCATTAAGGAGGCAAGCACATGAGCATTGTCTTAGGTGACGGTACAAAAATTAAAAAGGTACTGAATGCCAACGGTGAAGTTATCGCTGATATGACCGGAGTTAAAGCCGAAACCGTGACCGAAAAGACTTTTTTCTGTGGAAAAGGATCAGAGTTAGCCGACTGTGAAATAACTGGTGCGTCTGGTGGGATCGGCACTTATCGAACAAAAGGGAAGAACTTGTTTGATAAGAACAACCCTGATATCAGCAACTTGGTTCCTTTTTATGAGAATCATACCACGTATATCGCAGAGTATCCAAAGGCATCGGTAATCATTCCTGTAAAACCTGATACCGATTACGTCTTGTCAAAAACTATACACTCAGGTAATATAAACAGTAGAGTTGCCGGATATTCCGTATATCCAGTCAATGGGGCTACTCCTGAGTTTATTGATAATGTTGTCGAAACACCATCAGGAGGCAGCAAGTCAATTCAGAAATTCCGAACAACAAACAATACACATTATCTCTTGTGCTTGCTAAGAACGGAAGATGAACAAGACGGGTTCGCTCTGGATTTGCAATCACTAATGCTTGAAGAAGGTACTGAAGCAAGCGAATATGCTGCTTTTGATGGTACTGATATGGGTTATGAAATCCCTTTGTTCGTTGACGGAAAGAACACGTTGATAAATAATGTTGCTTCCGGCACATACAACGGTCTTACAGTAACGGTCAATTCTGATAAGAGCATCACAGTAAACGGAACCGCAAGTAGTACAACATCGATATACCTTCGTACCGGCGGACTTGATTACATCAGGGAAACATTTCAGGTTATTCCTAATGATATTTTTGTTCTTAGTGATAATATAGCAAACAGTCCGCAGTCAGATAAATATGCACTGACCTATGCGTATCTGCCAGATTTGTCAGATTATGTATCTCCTGGTGCGATCGCAAAAAGACTCTTAGGAGACGCAGTATTGGATAACACCAACGGGGAGTACAAGTATCTTTGCGTTTATATTTATGTCGCCAGTGGAACGGTCATGAACAATGTCACGTTTAAACCGATGCTCAGGCTGTCTAATGGTATAGGTACAGAATCTTTGACCTTGTATTCATATTCGGAAGATCTGAGTGGAAATCTGTTTGATAAGACTAATCCTGATGTAGTTACTCTTTATCCCGATACGACAACAGGAGTAATAACAAATGGTACTTCAAGCAATTCTCACAGCATAGTTGTTCAGGCCACACCCGGAAAGTATATTGCATCAATGCACAACGAATACTTATCGGTTCAAAGAAATCGTTTCCGAATTGCCTGTTGTTCGAGATTTCCTCAAGCCGGAGACCAGTGTTTGTATTGCTATGACGGCGTTTTTAGAAACGGAGATATATTGAACTGCCCGTTTGTAGCGCCTACCGGGACAACTCATATAATGCTGTTCCTGTGGTCTGGAAACGAGTATACAACGGAAGTAATCAGTAATGTAATCTCCACAAAGCCGATAGCTATTAAGGCTTTTCCTGAGTCACGAGGGTCGTATGAGCCATATTTTCAAGAAGAGGCAAGTATCTTTGCAGACAGCGCATTAGGGCCGACAGACAAAATCTCAACGAACGAAAATGATGTGGATGTGCCTGCTACGCCCAGCATCAACTGTATTACGGCAGGGACGTCCGCTAAACCGTCAAAGCTCAAGTTATATGTAAACGAGACCGGAACAAGAAACTGCGATAAGATAATGGATAATCAGGGCAACGTAATAGACAACCTGTTCAAACTTATGCACAAAATCAATTACTATTCTCAGGACGGCAATACACTATTATATTCCGAGCTGGTTGAAGATGGGGCAAACGGACATTCTTATGCACAGACAAAAGCCGCTACTGCCGGTGCGACATATGAATTTGTAGGATGGAGCGCAACGACAAACTCTACAAGCGCAAATCAGTCGATCCTTGAGAATATAACTACAGACAAAACTGTATATGCGGCTTTTTACGAAAAAGTAAAAACATTTACCGTTACTTTTTATAACGAATCTACATGGTTGCAGACTGTTGAGAATGTTCCTTATGGTGGAACTGCGACATATACAGGAAGTACGCCTACCAAAACTGGCTGTACATTTATTGGTTGGGATCCAAGTCCTACAAATGTTACAGAAGATATAAGCTGCTACGCTCAATTTATAGCGCCTTATATTACAGACAGTTGGGAGACTATTTCTCAGAGGTCTGCCGCAGGTACTGCACAAAACTACTATTCAGTAGGTGACTGCAAACCAGTATATCTCAACGGCACTATGGGT
>CACYEJ010000044.1 GCA_902773395.1 uncultured Ruminococcus sp. | reverse complement strand
TTGACAAATAATAGTCATCGGCCCAAGCCCCCACGCTCAATGTCATAAGCGCGAGTAAAACGCATAGTTTTTTAATAACTTGTTTCATTAGTTTAAAGAATTGATTATTATATTAGCATTATAGTTTTGAATCTGAAAATCAAAGCGAAAAGACTGAAACAATAGCAATTACGCTTGACAAAAAGAATTAAAATAAAAATAAAGTCTGTTTAATTTAAAAATATGTTCAAATAATCTTAAAAAAACGACCGTTTGAATGATTTTGTGTCTTTATTGTTTTATTTTCTGATATTTTTATTACCTTTACCGATTGAAATTTCATTTATGTTTTGTATTAGATTATAAATCTAAAGTGTTTTTAACCAAAAATGAAATATAATAGGAAAAGGAAAAGAGAATTATTATTGAAAAATAGTTTATGGTTTACGGTTATATAAGAGTTAGTAGTGATAAACAGACTGTTGAGAATCAACGTTATGAAATCAATAAGTTTTGTGAGCGCGAGCAAATGACTGTTGACGATTGGATTGAAGAAACAATCAGCGGTACGAAGAACTACGATAAACGTAGATTAGGACGTTTGTTGAAACGTGTCCATAAGAATGACATCATCATTTGCAGTGAGTTGTCGCGCCTTGGAAGAAACCTGTTTATGATAATGGAGATTCTGAATATCTGTATGACAAAAGAATGCAGAGTATGGACAGTAAAAGACGGATATCGTCTTGGAGATGACATACAAAGTAAGGTTCTGGCATTCGCTTTTGCTCTCTCTGCTGAAATTGAACGGAACCTTATAAGTCAACGTACAAAAGAAGCATTGGCCAGGAAGAAATCTGAAGGAGTGAAATTGGGAAGGCGTAAAGGGAGCAAGAATCTCAGACATAAACTAACAGGACATAGACAAACAATTGAAAAATTACTATTCAAAGGTGTAAGTAAGGCAGAGATAGCCCGTAAGTTGAAAGTACATAAATCTACGCTTTACCGGTTTCTCAAATGAAATATTCTGTAAATATTTATAATGATAAAATCTATTCATAAATAGTATTGAATTTCATGGTCATCTTATACATTTGTTACAAATATTATTACATTTGAAACATATAATTGTTAAATCAAGCAAAGATAAATCGTAAAATTATCAACAATTTTTGATATATATCAATAAAATATACACAATAACACATATTTAATTGTATAAAAGTGTAAAATTTAGAAAAAAATATGTAACTTTGCAAAGTTTTTGGGCATTTAGATGTTTATAGTGGTGTGTGAATGAAATGACAAGATTCAGAAGGGTGGAATGTGAAGAGTGAACATGGCACAAATGTATTATTCTTAAAATTTTTTAATCACAATACTTCGGTATACTTTCTATTAGTAGATGCAGTTTTTAGAAACTGGATTTTATAGATAAACTAAACCAACTAAACGGCTTGATTCGTTTCATTCAAACGGTCAATTTTTTGCAACATATCGGATATTTTATTTACATTTTTGACTATAACAAATTACAACTTAAAAAAATTACTGAATAAGAAAATCACAAAAACATATTCAATATTTTTCAAAAATAAAATGCATCATAACAAATAATATTTACAAGATATTATATCCCACAATTCACTAACCGTACAGATAGTTAATAAAAAAAGAACAAAAATCAACATATTATAAACACAAATGATTAAAAGTATGAAAAAGATTTACGCTATGCTAATGCTTTTATTTGTAAGCATTAGTACTTGGGCTCAGAATCCAGATTATACCGGCGACGGCTTCACACTATCATACAGTACGTGGCTCTCCGGTACTGATCAAGAGCAGAAAGTAGTGAGGATTCAACTTAACCGTAATGGTGGCGGCGCATTGGCTGATGCCATTGAGACTATCTACAATGATGAGTTTCAAGTAGGTCATACATGGCAAGACTGGAGCGCTGGTGGTCAGTTCCAAACCGTTTTATTTAAAGATTGCGACATTGTCCACATTGAGAATGTCAATTATAATGGTAT
>CACYEJ010000043.1 GCA_902773395.1 uncultured Ruminococcus sp. | reverse complement strand
GTTTGAAAGAGCGCTTCTGTCTACGCATAAATACTCTGCAAGCTGCCGTCTTGAGTAAGGAATATAGAATGAGTTTGAATTGTTCCTTATGGATTCGTAAGAAAGATATGATATTATCTTGTCACGCAGCTTTCTTTGAGATAAATGAGTGAGCTTTGCTATTAAAAAAATATTCTTATCACACAATATATTAATAACATTTATAATGAGTTTTTCCTGCAAATCGTATCTATCGGAAAATGGTTTGTATATTTTTTCTGTGGGAATTATCATCAGGGTACATCCCTTTTGTGTGATAGCTTTCATTTCAGAAGTTTTCTTAGATGAAAAAGCATAAGGAATGCCAAAGCTTTGACCTGTTTCAAGTTTTGTAAGTATATCATTATTGCCCCAAATATCTTCTCGCACGAAAATAACATCGCCGTCTAATATGAGATACACGACAGAAATTTTATCACCGTATGAATATATTGTTTTTTCGCTTGAATATTTTTTTTTTTTAGCGCCCAGTGCGTTGTATATATATTTTATATCGCTTCTGTCGATATTGGAAAATAAGCTTGATTTTTCCAACGCAGGCAAATATTTATCGTCCAACATGATTATCTCCAAATATAATTTCAAAATGGTTGTAATAACAACTGAATTTATACAATTATTATAGTATAATAATTGCATGGAGTCAAGAGTGTATTGAAATGAATCAATTATAGATTTCACTTTAACATTGAGTACGAGAAATATTCACATAAAAAGCATCCCTTCAAAACTATTTAGCGCAAAGAATGTCCCCTTACCGAGTAGGTAGGGGGATGTTCTTTGCAGTTAATGTTGTTATCAAGCTTTGCTGCGCCGCTGCTCTTAAAGTAAATTTATTCATTAACGACTATCAAAACTTTAGATATTCGCCTGTCTTCCATTTCAGTAACCGTGAGCGTAATGTGACCAATGTTCACTACGGGATGTTCTCCCGACTGAGGTATTCGCCCCAAATTCTCAAGAATAAATGCCGCCAGTGTATCGCAATTTTCGGGAGCATTCAGCGATTCGTCCAACAGCTCCTCAACATCTTCTATAAGCGTTAATCCGTCAACAGCGAATGTATTGTTTCCGATTTGCTCGATGTTTTCGTCTTCATCGTCAAATTCGTCTTGAATGTTGCCTAATATCGCCTCTACCAGATCTTCAAGTGTAATAACACCTTCAGTGCCGCCGTATTCGTCAACAACAACTGCCATTTGTACCTTTTTTTCTGTCATAAGCGCAAAAAGTGTTTCACAGCTCTTGCTCTTTGGCACAAATGGTACTGTTCTGATAATTTCTGTAAGACAAAACTTATCGCTGTAATCTCCGCACACATATTTAAGAAGATCTTTAACATAAAGTACGCCTATAATATTGTCGATATCTTCGTGGTATACAGGTATTCGGGAATATCCTGTATCAATGGCAAGCTTAACTGTTTCGTCGAGTGCGGCGGTATCTTCAAGTGCTGTAAGGTCTATTCTGTGAGTCATAATATCTCCGACCTCACGATCGGAAAAATCAAGAATATTCTCTATACGGTGACGCTCGTGTTCTTCAATGTTTCCGTTTTCTTCGCCCGCGTCTATTACACTCAGAATGGTTTCTTCGGTGACATCTTTTCTTTTAAGCCCCCAAAGGTCGGAAAATAATTTCTTTTGTTTCTTTTTGTCTTTCTTTTCCGAATTGTCATCGGACATTATAAACACTCCTCAAAATTGTCATATAGAATATATATACACTTAATTTACTGATTTGTCAAGAGGTAATTTATTTCACATAATTGACAAATTATTCTATTTTCTATATAATATTTATAAATTATAATAAGTGGGGCGGTATTAATTTATGAATGGTGAGTCAAAAAAGAATTTAATACTCAATATTCTCGATATTTTGCAAAAATACAGCGATGAAGAACATCGTTTGAGTCAAAAGAGAATTTTAGAGCTCCTCGAAAGAGATTACTCTACAACGGTCGACCGAAAGTCTGTAAAGCGTAACATAATGAAGCTGATCGAAGCGGGATACAGCATAGAATACGAAGAAAAGGTTCGTCATACAAAGAAAAAGAGCGACAGCTCGGGCGAGGCTGCCGACAGTGAAAGTTATGCTCTCAGCGAATTCTATTTAAGGCGAGATTTCAGCGACCCTGAG
>CACYEJ010000042.1 GCA_902773395.1 uncultured Ruminococcus sp. | reverse complement strand
TCTCCTTAGGGACAAATTCTGACGCAGGAGAGAAAGTCACCTAACCCAAAAAGTCGGTGTGCGATTTTCGTCCGGCGTTGCCGGTTCGTCTGGCGTTGCCAGTTTGAAAAAGTTTGATCAAAACTTTTATATGACAAATCTATTAATCCGCTTATGTGAAAATTATGTCGAAACTTGGGTCAAAATATCTTGACAACCACCTCTCTGCTGCGGTATCATTTATAAGTAGAAGTATTTCTGCATTTCAGAACATCGTATCAACTTACCGTTACCTGTCGCTGAAATGCGTAAAATAATACAGTATCAAAACGTATTAGCGAAGGAGATAATATGAAAAATACGAGATGTAAAATTTGTTCGCTGCTGCTGTCTATGCTTTTGTTAATGTCCGCCGCAGCATGTGATAACGGCAGCAAGACGCCGCAGCAAAACGTTCAAACAAAAGATACGCCGCTAACGTCAAGTACAACCGAGATTGAAGAGCCTGATATCGGTGAACATAAAGATTACGACAAAGAACGGGCTACAAGCTATTTTTCCTACGATATTCTTATCTCGGAGCAGGACGGCACAAAGCGTGGCATGGAGCTTTACAACGAGGGCGAGGGACTTTCGGAGTTCTACGGCACAGAGATAAACGCCATGAAAGACCGTCTTGGCAATAAAATCAATGTCTACTCGATGATAGTTCCTACTGCGTGTGAGTTTTATTGTCCGTCTAATCTGCGTTCACGTATCACCTCTCAGGAAGAAGTTCAGACAAATGTTCATGACATGCTCGTCAACGTGGAAGAGGTCAACGTTTTCCCTACTCTTAGAAACCACAATGCGGAGAATATCTATTTCAGAACGGACAACCGCTGGACGGGATTGGGAGCTTACTATGCCGGAAAGGTGTTTGCGAAGAAAGCCGGCGTACCATACGCAGACATATCCGACTACAACGCAAAGACAATAAGCACGGAGTATGTGGGAAATCTCTCAGACAGCGTTGACAATATCGGACAGGCAGACCTCAACGCAAATCCCGATACATTCATTTACTACGAGCCTAAGTGCCGCTTTACAACTCATTATTATGATGAGGAATTTGAATATCTGGGTGAGAACAAATTTTTTGAAGAAGTTCCCGACAGCCTGTACGATTCGTATTACAAGGGCGGCTATTACTGTTTGAAGCTCTCAACAACGGTCAATTCCGCAAGGAAGCTCATTATTGTAAAGGACAGCTTCGGCACTGTATTAGCACCGTTCCTTACAAGCTCTTTCTCGGAAATATACGTTGTTGACGCAGATTATCTCGAAGCCAACCTTGTAGAGATGATTGAGGAGTTTTGCATTACAGATGTGCTGTATTTGTTTAATACATTTTCGGTAACTGGTTCAAGAGTGTATAATCTCGAAACATTGCGTTCGCAGGCGTCACACGGAACGTTGCAGGACGACGCACCCTCGGAAGTTCCCGTAGATGATAGCGTCAGCAGCACTACATCAAATATTGACTCCGATACAGATTCATCTAATATGGAGTTTGTGTACGATATCGGCAGAAACAACCCTATAGCAGTAATAATTAAAAATCAGTATATTGACATTAACGATTATTATAATAATATAGATTACTACACAAGCATGGCAAATGAGCCTGATGAAGTGAGCAGCACAGAGGAAAACGAATTCTCCGATGACGGCGAATATTACGAAGAATACTACAATGAGTACTATGATGAGTACTACGAAGAAGAGTAACATATCATTCACAGATTAAATAAATATGGCAGCTTTTCATATATATTAGAAAAGCTGCCGTATATTTTTTTCAGATTATTTTTTATTTTTAAAGCTTTTAATAAGGCGTATCAGCATTTCAAGCTGCTCATAGCTGAGGTCTTTAGTAACCTCCATAAGTTCCTTAGACTTTGGCGGATCTGTTACGTCCATATCAAAGAATTCCTTTGGTGTGATTTTGAAGTATTCACAGATGTAGAAAAAAGCCTGCATTGTCGGGAAGTTTTTTCCGCTCTCAATGTTGTTTATATAGCTGGCATTCTGCCCAAGCGAAAGACTCATATCCCTTGCCGATACACCTTTATTCATTCTAAGCTTGACCAGCCTGTCGATAAATTTCGTTTTATTCATCATATCGTATCACCCTATATAATTCTACTATATCTGCTTCACCGCTTTATCGTTTTTATTCCTACTTTTTTAATTATATACACTCATCAAAACGACACAGTAGAACAGCAGAGTTTAAAATAGAGAAATTTATACTAATAAATATTTAAACCTGGATTATTCATAGAAAACCAAAATTACTTAAAACACAAATTGACTAAACCATAAAATGAGTTGTTTGCTATTCTTTCAATCTTTAATTGAATTTTTTTTACTATAGAACAATCTAAAAAACTCTGAACAGGAACATCTGCAATAGCACAAAATAAAAATATGCTGCAACTCATCAATAACATAACAATCGGATATAGATATACTAAACTTTTACTGAAAACATACTCAGTTAATTGTATTCGTAACATATAAATGAAAAAGTTACTTTGAATCAGATAACATGCAAAACTATGCCGCCCAAAAAAATCAACAATTTTACTTTTTGTTTCCTTCTTTTCAAAATACAAGAAAAGAGAAAGTGAATTTAAAAATTGTGGAAAAACAACCATACCTGAAAAAAAGTTTGTTCCTTCTTTTAATGCGGGTATCCAATGTTCACCTATTGTAAAAACTACAGAAGCTAAATAAATCAAAATCCATATTATTGGGCAAATATAGCCTCTTGATAAAAAAGACTTCCATTTAAAATTGTACTTTTTTATATATGCCGCAACAATATACAAAAATACAAACCAGCCTAAATCACTGTTAAATGTGTTTTGTGCAGTAAATGTTGGAATTATACTAAATAAAAATAGTAAAATCACTATAACAATCTCATGTTTTTGTTTGTCAATACATCTCAAAAACATATTTAAAATAGGTGAAAGCAAAATCATTCCTATATATGTAGTTACAAACCAATAATGATTAAAAATTACAGGAAAAAAAGATTTCAATATAGCAATTATTGTCAAATTTTCTCTCATAAATACTATTCCAATACCTAGTCCAATAAACCCATATAACAATACTTTTGAGTGAGTTTTTAGAACTCGTTCCATGCGGAAAGAACTAGTGCACAGAAAGTAAGCACTGATTAAAACAAAGCAATTCACACCAAGTTTACCACCAATGCAAAAGAATTGACCCCACATTCTAATATATAGATTTGAATCTCTAATACCAACTGCAAGCGATAAATGGTGAATTGTAATCATAATCATTGAAATGATTCTCAATAGTTCAAATGAACTGTTCCTTTCTTTTACGCCTCTCATAATAACTCGTCCTCCGTTCTACTTGATTTCATCATAACATATTACTTTCAATTAGTCTGCGTTTTATCGATAGTATTCAACATACCAACCAACATTTACGCATACCACAATCAACCCCAGCATTATGATGATTAAATAAAACACATAATTTAGAAAAATATACTAATAATCTATCATCACTCACTATCTGCCAATTTCTTAATAATCAATTTACCTATTCTCTTATCGGAAATATCCACAACCTTAATTGACAAACCGTTCATCTCCAAAGTCTGCCCCTTTTCGGGAATAATCCCCAGCTTCTCAAACACCCAGCCGCCCACGGAATGGCTCTTAGTGTCAACGTTCTTTTCGGGAATATCAAAAAGCTCCAGCAAATCGTCAAGCTGCATATCACCGCTTACCTCGTAGCAGTCATCGGAAATTTTCCGGCACTGCAATTCGATTTCCTCGTCCTCGTCCCATATTTCACCCACAAGCTCCTCCAATAAGTCCTCCATTGTGACAATACCCAGCATGCCGCCGTATTCGTCCGCAACAATCGCTATGTGTGTTCGCTTGCGTTTAAAGTCGGAAAGCAGTGCCGATAGCTTTCGAGTTTTATACACAAAGTACGGCTCTGTCATAAGCTGCCCAATATCAGGCTTTTCGCCCCGTGAGAGCAGTTCCAGATAATCCCTTGTATGAAGAATACCGATAATATTATCAATACTGTCCTTATAAACCGGAATACGTGAGAACCTCTCTGCAAGGATAATTTTTCGATTGTCCTCGCTGCTGTCGTCAATGTCAATTGAGATAACATCAACTCTCGGAGTGAGGATTTCCAACACGGTTTTTTCGTCAAATTCAAGAGCAGATTGAACCATTTCGCTTTCGGCTTCTTCAAGCACGCCTTCCTCTTCAATCGACTCGATGATATATTTCAGCTCGTCCTCGGTGACAGACGGGGTATCCTTTCCGCTGCCTGAAATTCGCATAGCAAGAGAATTCAGCTTTATAAACATCAACGACAACGGGGTAAGCACTACCATTAAAAAATACACAACAGCAGAAAATCTTACAGCCATTTTCTCGCTGTTCTCCTTTGCGTAGCATTTTGGAATAATCTCACCGAATGTAAGGATAATCAGCGTAAGCACACCGGTACTAACCGCCGCACCGTATGAGCCAAGCAGATTGGTACACAAAATTGTTGCGATTGACGACGCACCTATGTTGACAATATTATTCCCGATAAGCAGCGTTGTGATAGCCTTGTCGTACTCGTCCAGAAATTTGATAGCGGTAGAGCTGCCTTTAATTTCCTTTTCTTCCATATTTTGAAGTCTTGCACGGCTGCAAGAATTTATAGCTGTTTCCATGGAGCTGAAAAAAGCAGATAACACAACCAATATAATAATAGCTGTCACCATTATTATGTTTTGCATAATATAACTATCCCTCTTCCTCACCTGTCGCATAGTCCGCAAAGCTCATAGCCCTGTTCTTCGATAATTTCTTTTGCTTCGGCAAAGCTGTCCGCTTCTATATCGGTATCCTTACGGTTTGCATCGGACATCTTTTTCACTCCGTTACATTCCTTATAGTGATATTTCTTATTTGAAGTATTTAAAATAAAATGGAATATAGTTTTTCCCTGTTCGTTGACGGTAGCCGTTTTAAATTCTTCTGACTCATTATTTTCTTCATCGGGCAGATTTTCAGGTATTTCGTTGGCATTATTTTGCTCGTTTTTTTCAGATAACTTATCAGATTTCGAATCGAATGAAAAAGTTGATGAAACATCATCGTTTTCCGAGTTTAAAAATCTCGTCATAGGCTGACTCTTCGTGGTCATCTTAACGGCAACAGATGCAATCAGCACTATCAATAACCAGAACCACGGCTTTTTATGTATAGGCTTGGGAGCTCTTCGGTAAGGGGCTTTTTCATTGTCGCCGCCTAATGAGATTGTGATTTTCATGTATTCACTCCTTCCTGCTCGCTTTCAAGAAGTACGCTTGCCTCTTCCCACTCCTCATAAAGACTTTCAAGCTTCAAATTAAGCTGTTCAAGCTGCTGAGTATGCTCCAAAAGCTTTTCATAATCGGCTAGTACCTCTTCACCTTGCAGCAGCTCCTGCAACGCTGCAATTTGTTCTTCGGTTTGAGCGATGTCGTCCTCACAACGTTTCAGACGTGTTTTTGCTTTTCGAATGTTGGACTGTTTTTCCTTTCGCATACGGTAGTCGTTTTGATTTTTGCTAACCTCAGACTTTCTCTCTGACTCTTTAAAAATACCCTTGTCAAAGGTTTCGTTTGTCTTTTCGAGATAATAGTCATAGTTGCCGAGATACTCCGTAACGCCGTTTTTGCTGAGGACAAGAATTCTGTCCGCAAGCTTGTTAATAAAATATCGGTCATGCGACACAATAAGCATAGTGCCTGTATAGTCAAGCAGCGTCTGTTCCAACTGCTCTCTAAAACCCGTATCGAGATGATTGGTAGGCTCGTCCAGCAGCAGGAAATTTCCGCCTTTAAGCATAAGTTTAAGCAGAGCAATTCTAGCTCTTTCGCCGCCGCTCATTTCCCTCATCTGTCTAAACACGTTGTCGCCCTTGAAGAGGAACCTACCCAAAGCAGTACGCACCTCAGTTTCGGTCAAATGCGGAAATTCGTCCCACACCTCGTCCAGTGCAGATTTCTCCAAATGAAGATTACTCTGCACCTGGTCAAAATAACCTGTTTCGACATTTGCCCCCAGAATAACAGTGCCGCAGTCCTGATTATACACACGCTGAATAATTTTAAGCAAGGTTGTTTTTCCGCAGCCGTTTTCGCCCAAAATAAACACACGCTCGCCCTTTCTGATATGAATATTCACATCATCAAACAGCCGTTTATTGCCGAACGACTTTGACAGATTTTCGCAGATAAGGACATCGTTTCCCGTGTCGCACTTGGGGGTAAATTTGAAATGAATCTGCTCCAGCTCCTTATCGGGTGCAACAAGCTCCTCTTTCAGGCGGTCAATCTGTTTCTGCTTGCTTGCGGCGGTGATATAATTTCGTTCCGTGCCCCACCGCTTCTGCTGCTCGACAATACCCTCAATTCGGGAAATTTCCTTGATGCGGTTCTCGTACTGAGCTTCGAGAATTTCCTGCTGCTTCTGTTTTTTCTCCATAAATACGGAGTAATTACCTATGTACATCTGAGATTTACCATGCTCAATTTCAAGCGTTTTATTGGTCACGGCATCGAGAAAATATCTGTCATGCGACACAACAAGCACCGTACCACGATACTCCTTGACAAATTTTTCAAGCCAATTAACAGCAGATATATCGAGATGATTAGTAGGCTCGTCCAGCAGCAAAATATCCGCACCGCTCAGAAGCAGCTTAGCCAGACAAAGCTTTGAACGCTGACCGCCGCTCAGACGTTCCGTAGGGAGATAGAACTCGTCGTTCGTAAAACCAAGACCATTTAAAGCCGCCTTAGTTCTGCTGACGTAAGTAAGACCGCCCTCTCGCTCGAACCGTTCACGCAAAGCGAACTGTTCCGAGATAAGCTCGTTTGTATCGCCGATATGATTTTCGAGAAGAAAAGCAATCTCGTCAAGTCTTTTTTCGTCCTTAATGAGCGGCTCAAAGATACTCAGCAATTCGTTATAAACGGTTCTGTCGGGGGTAGAACAGCTATGCTGCTCCATATATCCAACGGTAAGATTTTTCTCTTTAGAAACGCCGCCGCCCGACGGCATCACCTGACCGGTAATAATTCGAAACAGCGTAGTCTTACCGACGCCGTTAGCACCGATTAATCCTACCTTGTCGTCCTTTTCAAGATGAAATGAAATATTTTCAAAAAGCGTTCTCTCCACAAAGGTTTTGGAGAGATTGCTAACGGTTAAAACAGCCATATTATTTTAAACTCCAATAAGATATAACATTACAAAACATATAATATGATAAATATTTAATAGCAGATACACCGAAACACCCAGCAAAGCGATATTATTTGAAACTAGGAGCTGTCTTTCGTCGGCGTCCTTTACCTTGTTAATAGCGGCAAGGACAAACAGAAGCGGAAACAGCACCTTAACCGCAAAGCCAAGCGGCGGACTGGAGATAACTTTTCGCATAAGAGGATTAGCTTCTTCAAATAATCCTGTAGCAAGGAGAGCCAAAGTACACAGCCAATCGGACATATTCAGCATAAAAAGCAAAAAAAGTCTTTTTTTAGTACACAGCACAGTATCGTTTCTCAGAATATTCATAAAAACACCTCACATGGATTATTCCACGGCAAGGTGTTTTTTATTCATGATATTA
>CACYEJ010000041.1 GCA_902773395.1 uncultured Ruminococcus sp. | reverse complement strand
TTTGTCCTCGAATCCAATATTGAGGATTTCATCACGACCGAAGGCAGTTCAATCTTTGTTAGCACGATTCATAAAGCCAAAGGACGTGAATTTGATACAGTATATCTAATGTCTCCTGTTCCAAGCTGTACAGTTGTTGAGGATATGCGGACCTATTATGTAGGGCTCACACGAGCCAAAAGAAATCTTTTCCTTTTGACTAATCCTCCAAGCCAAACTTCTTCGGTATTTGTTGCGTTGACAATGCACGATGTCTATCTCGATTTCTTCAAGCATCGCAAAGAAATCATACTGAGGCTCCGCAGTGGTGAGACCTTGAACTATCGCGATGGTTATCTGCTCAGCGAACGTGGTGATAATGTCGCTCTACTTTCGAATGCAGGTAAAGAAAAACTGAAATTCTGGGAAGATAAGGGATATGTGGTCACTGGAGCCAAGGTAAGTTACGTGTTGGCATGGCGTCCAAAGGATGTTAATTCAGAATTGGCAGTTTGTTTGGCAAATATTGTGCTGACAAGACATATTAACCACGAGTGACAAGGAACCACTCGCACTAAAATTTAGAGAGTTATGTTGTTTCAGAAAAATATAGTCAAGAAGTATCTCGCGTTATTATCTACCGAGCAGACTAAGGCAGCCTGGAGTCAGTATCAGAACTATTTCCTGAATGCAGAGATACAGCAGAACATTCAGCAGTCGAAAGAAGAACAGTTTCAAGAAGGCTTTTTGCGGGAGTTGTTTGTAAAGGTGCTGGGTTATACGCTCAATCCATCACCTGGCTACAATTTGATTACCGAGAAGAAGAACGAGACGAACTCGAAGAAGGCAGATGGCGCAATCCTATTGGACGACAAGGTGATTGGTGTGATAGAACTGAAAGACCACAAGACTACCGACCTGTCGAAGATAGAAAACCAAGCGTTTGGATATAAGAGCCAGCATCCTCTATGTCGATATGTCATCATCTCCAACTTCGAGAAGTTGAGGCTCTACATAGACAACGCTGTCGATTTCTGCGAGTGGAATCTTTTTTCTCTCAATGAGAATGATTTCCGAGAGTTGTATCTTTGTTTTGCATGGCCGGAGGTTCAGAAGGGAATGGCTTTGCAAATGAAAGCCGAGTCGGTTTCCAGCGAAGACCAGATCACCAATGCTTTATACAAGGATTATTCGCGATTCAAGAGAGCACTTTTTGCCGACATCTTGGCTCAAAATCCTTACACAGAGGGCAATGCCTGGGCAACTAATGAGAAAGATTGGCAGTTGTTGCTCTTCAAAAAGACGCAGAAACTGCTCGACCGCTTATTGTTTATCTACTTTGCTGAAGACTGCGGATTGCTGCCTCCCAACTCGATGATGCAGATTATCAATCAATGGGAGGATCTGAAGGAGATGGATGCATACGTTCCTTTCTACGACCGCGTGAAGAAATACTTCGGCTATATGAATACGGGCTTCAAGGGCAAGAAGTATGATGTATTTGCTTATAATGGCGGGTTGTTCAAGCCAGATGAGGTGCTGGATAATATCACGATTAGCGATGACGTGTTGGTGGAGCACACGCGTCGATTATCGGAATATGATTTCGAAAGCGATGTCGATGTAAACATCCTCGGGCACATCTTCGAGAACTCATTGAACGAGATTGAGGAGGTGACCCAGCAAATCAACAATGGTGAAACTCCGCAGACTTCAAAGCGAAAGCAGGACGGCGTGTTCTATACTCCGCAGTACATTACGAAATACATTGTAGAGAACACCGTAGGTCGTCTCTGTGCTGAAAAGAAGCAGGAATTGCACATCGATGAGGCAGAGTATTTCAGCGATCAGCGTCGTCAGATACAGACCAAAAAGCGACTGCTCGAACAATTACAGACCTATCGCGAATGGCTCTTGCAGATCACTATACTCGATCCTGCTTGCGGTAGTGGTGCTTTCCTGAATGCCGCGTTGAAGTTCCTCATTGATGAGCATCATTTGATTGACGAGATGGAGATGAAGGTGACGGGTAGTCAAATCGCATTTCCAGGTGTGGAGAACAGCATTCTTGAGAACAACCTTTTCGGAGTTGATATCAACGAGGAGAGCGTCGAGATTGCCCAACTTTCCCTTTGGCTGCGTACCGCAAAGCCCTATCGCAAGTTGAATTCGCTGAATGAGAATATCAAATGCGGCAATTCCCTCATCAGCGAACCCGCCATAGCGGGCGACAAGGCTTTTAACTGGCAGGAACAGTTTCCCAAGGTCTTCGAAAAGGGTGGATTTGATGTGGTGATTGGGAATCCACCGTATGTGAATGCGATTGAGTTAAAAAAGAGTTATACAACAGAAGAATATAATTATCTCAAAAAAAATTATTCTACAGCAAAAGGTACTGTAGACCTTTACATATATTTCTTTGAAAAAGGTTTGACAATGCTAAATAATAATGGCGTACTTGCATATATTACGCCAAATAGATATCTTTCAGCGAGCTATGGGATTGCACTAAGAAAACATATATTAAGTCGTTATTCCTTCTATCAGCTTATTGACTACTCTGATAAAAAAGTATTTGAAGATGCTTCTACTTACCCAGTTATTACAATGCTTCAGAACAGAGGTAATAATTACGTTTTGTGCGGAAAATTCGATGATTCACATGAATTGATAAGCAAAAGTTATCCTTCAGACAAACTTGACATTTTGGAGAACACAATTTTGGGATTTCTATTGAATGACAAACTGGCAATTACTCAAAAGATTATTAATCAAAGCCAACCATTGTCAGTGGTAGGTGAGATAAATGCAACATCAACAGCTAAAGAGGCAGATGATTATGCCTCTTTGATTACCGAAGAGGACTGTGGCTATAAACTAATTAATACAGGCACAATTGATCCTTATTTCACAACATGGGGTATCTTTAGTTTGACAAAACAAGGCAAACAGTACCTTACTCCTTATCTTCCCTCTGATAGTAGAGATATATCCTTTAATCGCCATAGTCTTTATTCTTCCTCAAAAATTATTATATCAAAATAGGTTTGTCTTGTGAAGCTTTTTACGATAAAACAGGAGGATATGCTTCAATAGATACGAATTGTATCCATAGTTTTAAGGCAGATTTTTTACCTGAATATGTTTTATGTTGGCTAAATTCAAAACTATTTAACTACATGTTTGAATGTCTGTTTGATGGGTTAAGAATGTCTGGTGGATATCTTTTATATTCAGCACCAAATCTTAAGAGTACTTATATCAAGTCTATATCTGTTGAATCCCAACAGCCTTTTATCTCCCTCGCAGATAATATGCTTTCACTTAATTCTCAACTCCAAACGAAGCGCAGCCGTTTCCTTCGTCGCCTTTGTGATAACGTGGAGGGTATAAAGACAACGACAGCCTTGCAGCAGTTCGACCAGTTGGACTTCAAGGCTTTCGTGGCAGAATTGAAGAAGCAAAAGATTAAGTTCACGTTATCGCAGCAGGACGAATGGGAGGAATACTTCAGCCAATACCGATCAGCTTGCCAAGAGTTGCAAGCCCAAATTGCCGCCACCGATCGCGAAATAGACCTTCGAGTATATCGCCTCTACGGCTTAACCTACGATGAAGTGCTGACCGTTGACCCTCAGACAACGATCACACGAGAAGAATACCTTTATTAAGCATTTTAGGATATGCCGGACGTACAGATTATGTTAGGCACGGGCAGTTCGGGTTTATTTCAGAAAGAGTGGCCCGAGGCTTCAAGGGTCCACAGAAAGGAATATCAAAAACATGTGCACATTCTTTGAAGAATGGTGTATGCTTGATACTTATTTAGCAGTTGAAACTGCCGAATTAGCAGAAAGCGATTGAAATTCATCAGTCGCAACTGATGAATTTACTATAAAAATTTAATTGTTGGTAAACGATAATCAATCAAAATAAACAGATAATAATATAAATGACTTTTTTATCAATATAGACTCAATATAAGTAGATAAGTAAACTACCAACGGATGGCCTTCGCCGAAACTATATGTATAGTATTGACTTGACTCGTGTTATTCGGCCCTATTCAAAGACGCTTTTTTTCTGATATGGGTGAAAGACATTTGCACAAAACCATCCAGAAACAAAAGGCCACATAAATTCAATCATCACCCTTTTCAACAAAGCGAATAATACCTACTTGCAAGTCAAATTAAAAGTAATCAATTTGGCATTATGAACGAAGAACAGCAATATATCAATTTTGACGAATATGTAAAGGCGAGCGAGCCGCACAAACGGGAACGTGCGGAGGCTTGGCG
>CACYEJ010000040.1 GCA_902773395.1 uncultured Ruminococcus sp. | reverse complement strand
TCTGCGTCAAGAATTCTTGCACGACGCTCACGCTCAGCCTTCATCTGCTTCTCCATTGCGTCCTGAATCTCTCTCGGCGGAAGAATATTTTTAAGCTCAACACGATTTACCTTAATACCCCAAGCATCAGTTGCTTCGTCAAGAATAATCTTAATCTTAGTGTTGATAACGTCACGAGATGTAAGTGTGTGGTCAAGCTCAAGCTCACCAACAATATTACGAAGCGTAGTAGCTGTAAGATTCTCAATTGCTGCAATCGGACGCTCTACACCGTAGGTATACAGCTTAGGATCAGTAATCTGAAAATATACAACCGTATCAATCTGCATTGTTACGTTATCCTTTGTGATAACCTGCTGAGGTGGAAAGTCAACAACCTGCTCCTTCAAGGAAACCTTTTTTGACACTCTGTCAACAAACGGAACCTTCACATGAAGACCGGTTGTCCATGTAGTACTGTACACACCAAGCTTCTCAATAACATAAGCATTTGCCTGCGGTACAATCTTTACATTAGATACAACAATAATTAAAACAATAAAAATAACTACTCCTAAAAAAACTAAAAAAGGCATAACTGAAAACTCCTCTCAAATCTTAATTAAACAGATGCAACCATAAGCTTTACGCCGCTGATTTCCTTCACTGTAACCTTTGCACCCTTAGGAATAATCTCATCATCAAGAGTGCGTGCTGTCCATGTATTTCCGGCAAGCTTAACTTGACCTGTTCCGGCATTGTTGTTAATCTCCTGAGTAACAATAGCCGTTTTGCCGATGTTCCTGTCAGCATTGGTAGGCTCAGGCTTTGTACTTCTCGCCTTTCTCACAAGCGGCTTTGTCACAAGCAGCAATATCAGAGAAACTATGACAAACACAAAGAACTGCAAAGCGAAGGACGGAACAAAGAAGCTCACAATCGCAGCAACCAAAGCACCAACAACGAACCACACAGACACAAGCTGTGAAGTTACACCTTCGAAGACTGCCATAATTATCATCACGGCAATCCACACATATGGCATATAATCCATACTCATACCTCCCTTTAAAAGCACAAAGCAGCCAGACTATCAAAGCAAATTACTCCTGATAAATCTGAATCAAGTCTTAACAAACATGCAAAGAATTTGTTCAAAAAGACAGCTTCTGCTTTTATTCTATTCTAGCACATTTTATGAAATTCGTCAATAATAAATATTGTATAATAAAAATTTAAAAACTATGTACAAACCTTATAAAAATATGGTATAATATAATTAGATTTTATATGGACGGTGATTATATGGATATTGAATTTGATGCCATAGATGCAGGAGTTATTCCCGGCGGACTTCGAAACCGAAGCAACGTAAGACTTTTGATTTGTTATATTATTGATTGCGTAAAAAAACCTGTTGGTAAAGATTTGATTATTAATGCGATGCAAAAGAATGGTGTTGCAAATTATTTTGAAATACTGGACGCTTTCAACGATTTGCAGAACAAACAAAACATTATTCAAACTGATTCTGAGAAAGAGCTGTTCACGGTAAGCAAAAGCGGCAAGCTGATTGCAGCCAATCTTAGCGATGAGCTTCCGGCTACTATTCGTGAACGTGCTTTGGAAACCGTAATGGAGCTGCTGATGCAGGAACGAAACGAGCGTGAAAACATAGCTGAAATCGAAAAAATCAAAAACGGTTACATGGTTGACTGCCATATCAAGGGCGAAGAGAACGATCTTTTTGCGTTTCAGCTTTATGTTCCCGATGCGAAACAGGCTCGTCTTGTAAAGAAAAACTTTCAAAATAATCCCGAAATGATTTACAAAATGATGATTGCTACCATAACGAACAATTCTGATTTTGCAGAAAAAACTCTTGAGGATATTGAAAAATTAAAAAAACGCACTAAGCGATAATATCAGCGTAACCCCCGGAACGCCCCCTATCACGGCAATTAATATAGAAAGTACGCTAACCGGTATAGAAACCCCTGTCATCGGAGCCAAAAGATTGACGGCTATCAGTGCGGTTATGCCTGTAATCACATTGATTATGCTTTTTTTGATAGGGTGCTTTGCGTTCCCAATTGCGTTTATTATCGAATAAAATATTATTACCATAGCTATAATTCCAATTAACAGCGGCATATTCATTCATCATCTCTCCTTTATTAAATGAATATGCTATATTTTATTTGTTATTCCTTCCGATAAAAAATTCTCAATCACAAAAACGGAGGTTGCTAAAAATGATATATTTACCTAACGAGGTAAAAACTGCTATACAAAAGCTTCAAGATAACGGCTTTGAAGCGTACATCGTAGGCGGCTGTGTGCGTGACAGTCTGCTCGGTGACAAGCCAAAGGATTACGACATCACAACATCTGCTGAGCCTGACGAGGTGGAAAAGGTTTTCAGCGGTTATCGTGTAATCGAAACCGGCATTAAGCACGGTACAGTTACTGTACTGATTAACAAAATGCCGCTGGAAATCACTACTTTCAGAATTGATTCCGACTATACCGACAACCGTCACCCTGAAAAAGTAACCTTTACCAAGAGCCTTGAAAAGGACACTGCAAGACGTGACTTTACAATGAACGCACTTGCTTACAACGACACTTGCGGACTTTGTGATTTTTACGGCGGCAGAGAGGATATTTCCCGAAAGGTGATTCGCTGTGTAGGCGATGCCGACAGTCGGTTTAACGAGGACGCATTACGTATCATGAGGGCTATTAGATTTTCCTCAACGCTGGGATTCAAAATAGAGGAACGCACAAAAGCCGCTATATTTGAAAACAAGGAGCTGCTTAGAAACATCAGCAGCGAACGCATTGCCGCAGAGCTTGTAAAGCTGCTTTGCGGGGATAATGTAAAAAATGTACTATTAGAATATATTGATGTGCTGGGGGTAGTCATTCCTGAGCTTTTGCCCATGAAAGGTTTTGAGCAAAAAAATATACATCACATCTATGACGTTTTAACGCACACAGCAGTTGCAGTTGAAAACATCAAGGCTGATCCTATTCTTAGGCTTACCGCACTGTTTCACGATATAGGAAAGCCGAGCTGCTTCTCTATGAAAAACGGTCAGGGGCATTTTTACGGTCATGCCAATGTAAGTGCGGAAATCACTTCTGAAATTCTCAAACGACTGAAATTCGACAACAACACGAAGAACACCGTCACAAAGCTGGTAAAAATTCATGACGTACAGATTGCAGAAACCAACACTTCAATCAAACGCTGTATGAATAAGCATAGCCCTGAAATTTTCTTTTTGCTTTTGGAGATGAAACGAGCCGACACGCTTGCACAAAGTCCAATGTGTTTATCACGTCTTGACTATATTGACAGACTGGAGAAAAAGGCACTGGAGATTATCAATCAAAAATCGTGCTTTTCTCTAAAGGATCTTGCGGTAAACGGCAGTGACCTGATTGAACTCGGTGTCGCCCCCGGAAAACAAATAGGTGTAATTCTCAGTACGCTTCTCGATGAAGTAATTAATGGCAGGCTTGCAAATGACAAGGAGTTACTCATCAGCTTTACAAAGAAGAATTTGCTTAACAGCAATTAATATAACAACATCTTTTCACCAATATAAAACAGCCTGTGCAGTTATTATCCGCTGCACAGGCTTTTATCATTAATCATAGCTTACAATTGTGATTTCTTCAAATTTCTCCGGAAAAGTAAATTCACCGAAGATTTTATCCTCCATATGATCCTCAAATGAGATAAAAATTTTATATGGAATCAAATCCTCATTGTTTCTGAACATTCTCCAGAACTTAGCATTTTCTATTTCATATTCATCTGATTTATAAAAGTTTCCGTCAAGAGTAAATTCAAATTTCCTTTTTTCCTTTGCTTTTTTTACAAAGTCATCGTACAGCTCCCCATTTTTACTTTTCAGTTTAGAAAGATCCATTGTCATTTTGTACTCACCCTAAATTCTAAAGATTGCAAATAAGTTTGATTAAACCACATTCATTATATCACAAATTTCAAAGCTTGTAAAGATATTAAAAACAAAAATTAATATAATAATTGTTTGATTTTGTACTACTTTTCAATATTAGGTGAATACTTTTAAAGGGGACAAATTTTGACACAGGCGAGAAAGATACTCAACATCAAAAGTTGGTATGTATATTTTGTCCGGCGTTGTCAGTATATTCCTTCCATGCAGCTATTAACTTATCAAGACTCCATGCAGCATTTGCAGGACTTGTAGACGGCAGACAAACCGATTCAATACCGGTATTTTGATAAGAATACTTTTTATACAAATCATCTGCTTTTTTACCGTTAGTGAAAATCCGCTTTATATTTGAATTATTCAGGATTTCAGTTAAATCGTTCACAGTAACATTTTTTATGCTGCTGTCAGATGAACCTTCTATATCACAGCTTGCGATTACGTCCCACACTGCAACATGATGTTTAAGAAGAAATTTCTTTTTATCCTCAACAGTTTCAGGTGGAGTATCATCGAAAATAGCTGCAAGCACCTTCCAAAATCGGTTTTGCTTGTGACCATAGAAAAATCCGACTTCACGTGACTTTATAGACGGAAAGCTGCCTAAAATTAAAATTTCAGAATTCCTGTCATAAACAGGCGGTATTGGGTGAATTATCATTTTTTGTCCTCACATTATCAAATTTTATACTCACAAGCGTTAAGATTCAGCACTTTTCTTTCTCAGACCGGCAATTCGCAAGCTCTTGCCTGTTTTAGTTTTTATCGAAAGATTATATTTTATGGTGCTTTGATTTTTTTCTTAATTTTCTCGAAAGAAAGTTTATTTAGTTTCGCTGAGGGCAGTTTATTCTTCTACGCTGATTTGGTTTTGTCAGCGACGGGGCTCTGCCCTCGACCCGCAAACTTTTGAAAAAGTTTGATCAAAACTTTAATATGCTAGATCTTTTAGATTTTGATTATAATATTACAGAACCACAACTCCCCCAACATCGTACAATCCTGTATTATCAAGACTCAGCAAATCAACGCCGTGATTCTTACAAAAGCTTCTTATGTCTATGTAATCCGGGTGACAGCGTATGTCGCCCGTGAACGCAAGAGTTGATTCATCTATAAGAAATCCCGCACCGCCTATAAATCCGCCGTATTTTTCACATAGCGAAATGTACCCCTCGGTGATTTTCAGACAATCCAGTTTTCCTTTTGCTGCACGATAAATTGAGGGATCAGAAGTAACTATTGCTTCATCACTCACAATCAGCGTTGCACACTTTGAATAACCTTGTTTAACATTTATTAAGCTAAAACGATATTTCTCAAGTATATCAATGACAGTGCTGTCGACATATTTAAAATTTCCGACTGCATTTTTACCAACAACAGCAACATTAAGCTTTACACAATCAGGATATACAAAATTTTCAATTCTATTTTTAGTAAAAGATATTTCGTAATTATTAGAATTTTCAATTATAATATTATTCAAAGAATCGTTATCTTTAAGTAATATTATATTATTATTGATTTTTAATATCTGCATATCAGAATGATACGCTTCGGAATTATAAATATTTTGTTTATAGGGCTTAACCGGTACTATTTCAAAACCGCAGCGTTTCAGTATTTCTGAATATCTCGGAAACTGTTCTGAGATTACTGCCTTTTTCATTATAATTAGTTCACCTTCTCAACGCTTCTACGGGCTTAAATTTAGACGCTTTGTATGCTGGAAATATTCCGAATAAAACACCTAATGTCACGGAAATAATAATTGAAAGTATTATCGCTTTTCCTCTTACAAACAGATTCAACCCCCATATTACAGATGCAGACTTTACCAGCATCACAGCAATAAGAATTCCTATCGTTGTTCCAACAACAGCTATGATAATAGATTCACCGAGAAAATCCATTAGTATATCCTCACTCGTAGCACCAATTGATTTTTTAATTCCAATCTCCTTCACTCTCTCGTTCACAGAAATAAGCATTATATTCATAATACTTATTCCCGAAACCAACAAGGAAATCGCTCCAATGATTGTTAAAACAATTGTGACGATACTAAGCATATTTTCCAGAACGCCTTTCTGCCCTGCAAGATCGGTCACTGTAAAATTTCCGTTTAGCTGACTTTTCACTGTATCTGTGATTTCCTCGGAAGATTTTGTGCCGTCAATTTTTAGAAAGAACTGATTATAATTTGGGCTATTATCAAAAGCCGTATAGGGTGCATAAAGAAATGCCGGAAAATAGTTTCCCATTAAAGACTGCATTATCCCTTTTCCGGTTTTTACCACGCCAATCACCCGAAAGCTTTCCACAGTCGAATTACACAGCAAATCAACTGTACTGCCAACAATATTTTCTCTGCCGTAAAGCTCCTTTGCAAGCGAACCGTCAAGCATACAAACCTTACTTCCGGATTTAATGTCACCCTTGTCGATAAAGCGTCCGTAAAGCAGCTCAAAGGATATCACCTCTTCGCTTCTTTCGTCAATGCCCCAAATCATAGTTGAGATATTACTTGCGTCTTTTGAGTACACCTTAGAGGTCTTTATTGTTACGGGGGCAACCTGAGATATCCCGTCAAGAGAATTTATCTTCTGTACCTCGCTGTCTGTCAAATTATCATTATCCGACTCCTTTGTTACAATAAGTCCATTCATTCCCAAACTGTCAAGTTCAGCAGAAACAGCGGTAACTCCAAAATCACTGACGGAATTGATAATCAGCACCGAGGTTACTCCCACGGCAATGCTCAGCACAGTAAGAAAAAATCTGAGCTTATTTTCAAGCAAACATTTTATGGTATACTTCCATTTACTGTGCATTGATCCTCACCTCGTTCACAATCGTATCATCTGGAACGTCCACCCCCGAAGCATCGTATACAATGATATCGCCGGACTGCAATCCTTTTTTTATTTCCACACCGTTGTTGTATTCGGTGCCAATTGTGACATTACGCTTTTTTATATCATTACCTGCTGCTATATATACATAATTATCGCCACGCTCGTCTTTGCTCACACTAGAGTACGGAACAAGAAGAGTATTCTCTTTTTCGGAAACAGTTATGGAACAGTTAGCCGTATAGCCTGATTTTATATCGGAACATTGGTCATCTATGCTTACAATAACCTTTACTGTAGTTTCCTTGCCGTTAGTCGTATTTGTTTGTGAAGCAGAGTTACCGATGCTTTTCACTGTACCGTACAAAATATCCGGCAACGCTTTGCAGTCTATCTTCACATTTTGCCCGACCTTGATTTTAGGGATATCCTTTTCAACAACGTTAATTTGAATTTGAAACGACTTTTCCGGAGAAATTTTAAACAACGTCTGTCCCTTTTGAAATACGCTTCCCTCTTCCAGATCTAAGCTGCTTATGATACCTGAATTTTTCGCCTCATAAACTATAACGCTAAAATCACCGTCAAGCCCACTTAAAAGCTCATCGTAGCTGCCCGCTGCTGCAAATGACATTATATCTGATCTTGTAATATCTGCATTAGTCTGATAAACAGTAAGAACCGGATCACCTTTTTGGACAAAATCACCGTTATTTACAAGCACCGACTGAACCATTCCCGTACCGTTTGACGTACACACCGATGAATTTCTGTACTCAACTGTACCGTTATAATGAAGAAGCTCAACTGCTGTCATTTTCTCAACCTTTACGGCAGAAACATAATCTATAGCGGCAACCTTTGTATAGCCTGTCGCAAATGTAGTAAGTATGATTGATAAGGATAGTAAGCTTAATATAATATATTTTTTCATAATTACAGCCCTCCGTAAAGATATTATTACTCACGGAGGGCAAAATTATCAATCTTATTTTTATAATTTTAAAAAATTATCGCAGCTTCAAAATTAAAGCTCTTCGCCATTTTCAATTTTTGTAATCTGAGCGATTCTTCTTGCATGTCTGTCGCCGTCAAAGCCTGTATTGAGGAAAATATCCGTAAGCCTTACAGCAGTAGGAGCATCAATTACTCTGCCTCCCATTGCAAGAATATTGGCGTCATTATGACGTCGTGTCATCTCGGCACAGAACTCGTTTGTAACAACAGCCGCTCTGATACCCTTAACCTTATTAGCTGCAATCGAAATACCAATACCGGTACCACAGCAGAGAATTCCTTTCTCACATTTGCCGCTTGCAACGTCATCGGCAACCTTCTTTGCATAAACTGCATAGTCTACAGATTCCTCTGAGAAGCAGCCGTGATCAATATATTCTATGTTTTTCTCGTCAAGATATTTTTTTACAGCCTCTTTCAAATAAAATCCGCCGTGATCTGCACCTAAAGCTATCATAAAATTTACCCCTTTCATATTTGTATAAATTATTTGTTCTTTAATTTATTTTTTGCAATCAGTTCACGCTGTGCCTGAGGCAGTCTTAAATATTTTGGCATAAGTCTGTCGGAAGTCAACAGCTCACCATTAGCATAAAGCTTCATTGCAGCAAAAGCAGTAGACGACGCTCTTTGAAAGCGAACGTTCTCATCGGCAAGCTCGATATTTTCTATCCTGTCTGACAGTTTCTCAAAGCAAAGATTAGCACCGTCACCCACCAGAACAATACTTTTTTCAAATTGTTTAAGCTCCTCTGCCAGCTCATCAATCTGCAAAGCACGATCATCGCAAAGACGAATCGGCTCATCTTCCGACACATCAAAAAGTGCATTATAAACCTGATTACATCTTGCGTCCATTACGGCACAAGCAATTGTATTTTTGCGTCTGAAATTATAAGCCATTGCTTCAAGCGTTGACACAGCCGCACACGGTTTATCAAGTGCAAACGCCATACCCTTTACAGCCGCAATACCAATTCTCAAGCCTGTAAAAGAACCCGGACCGCAATTTACCGCAAAACAGTCAATATCCTCCGGCTTTGTTCGCACACTTTTCAAAAGGGAATCAATCATTGGCATCATAGTTTCGCTATGCGTAAGCATTGTATTAATAAAGTACTCGCCCTTGATTACACCGTCCTCAACAAGTGCAACCGAAGCAGACTTTGCAGAAGTATCCGCTGCAAAAATCTTCATATCTTTAGACCCTCTATTTCAAATATTCTCTCGTTGTCGTTATCGCCTTTATGTATAGAAATTCTGACTGTATTATCAGGAAGTGCATTTTCGATGTTTTCACTCCATTCAATAATGATAACACCGGTATCAAGATAATCAAAAAAGCCTGTGGAATACAAATCCTCCCAGCTTTCAACTCTGTACATATCAAAATGGTAAATATTATATTTTGAATGATATTCGTTTACAATTGCAAACGTAGGACTGGATACATCGTCCTCGGTGCCTAGTGCCTCGGCAATAGCTCTTGTAAGAGTTGTTTTTCCCAACCCCAAGCCGCCGAAATAGGCAATCACCTCGGAGCCTTGAAGTGAAGCGGCAATTTTACAGCCAAGCTCTTCTGTTTTCTTTAAGCTGTCTGATTTAAAAACAGTCATACAATCTCCTTTGATAACACATTGATTTTTTTACATAACGATTATAACACACTTTTTGATAAATTACAAGTTATTCTTTAATAACGGCTGATATAAAGTTGATTAAACGTCTTAGTTTTATATAACTAACTTACAATTAAACACATGTTTTCTTAAAATTTTTTTAACAGTATTTTCATTATAATTACTTGCATATATTTCATTTTAGTGTTAAACTATAACTTGGAACAGATAAAACAATGTCCCTGAAATCTTATAAAAGGAAGTAATATTATGACAAAAGTAGACATTTTCTCTGGCTTTTTGGGAGCCGGAAAAACAACTTTGATTAAGAAGCTTATTGCCGAGGCTTACAGCGGCGAAAAGCTCGTTTTGATTGAGAATGAATTTGGCGAGATCGGCATTGACGGCGGATTTTTGCAGGACGCCGGCATTGAGATTACAGAGATGAACTCAGGCTGTATCTGCTGTAGCTTGGTAGGTGACTTTGGCGAGGCTCTGAAAAAGGTTCTTGCTCAGTACTCTCCGGACAGAATTATCATTGAGCCGTCAGGTGTAGGCAAGCTCAGTGACGTTATTACTGCTGTTGAAAATATTCACTCAGACGAAATTGTACTCAACAGCTTTACAACTGTCGTTGACGCAAACAAATGCAAAATGTATATCAAGAACTTTGGCGAATTCTTCAACAATCAGGTTGAACACGCAAGTGCAATCGTTCTTAGCCATACAAAAAACATTTCCGAGAAAAAGCTTGCCGATTGTGTTAAGCTTCTCAGAGAGCACAACAGCAAGGCTGAGCTTATTACAACAGATTGGGATAACCTGAGCGGTGAGCAGATTGTTCTTGCTATTGAAAACAAAAACACTCTTGCAGAGGCTCTACAGAAACTTCAGGAGGAAGAGGACGTTTGCCCCGTATGCGGACATCATCATGAACATGACCACGAGCATGACCACGAGCACGAACATCACCATGAACATGACCACGAGCACGAACATCATCATGAGCATGACCACGAGCACGAACATCATCATG
>CACYEJ010000039.1 GCA_902773395.1 uncultured Ruminococcus sp. | reverse complement strand
TCAGCGACTGGGCTCTGCATTAGGAACACCAGCCAATCAGTCTTCGCCTAGCGGCTTGACTTTTTGGGGTGTTCCGTCACCCGCAAATACCCCAAGGGTACTTCCTTCGGGGCGCTTTTGAAAAAGTTTGATCAAAACTTTTATATGTTAGATCTTTTAGATTTTGAGTATATATTATTTCATATTGTAAATTCCCTCAGGCATTGCTGTAAAGAATTCTTCAATTAAGTCAAGCTCTTCAAGCGCTTTATTCTTGGATTTGTATATTCCTAAGGTGATTTTCGAACCGGAAAACATTCCATGACCGGCACATATTCCGAAAATGTAATAGTCGCTTTCGCCCATCATCTCCGAAAGATATATATGCACAACCTCAGCTATTGCTTCTCGTGACTGTGTTCTTATACGCATATATTACTCTACCGTAACCGATTTTGCAAGATTTCTAGGCTGGTCAACATCATTACCTTTTTGTACAGATGTATAATATGCAATCAACTGCAACGGCACGCATACCAGCATAGGAAGCAAAATTTCTTCAAAGGAAGGAACTTTAAGCACATAGTCGGCAATATCCTTAGGTACGTCTTTGTTTTCCTGACAAATCATAACCACCTTAGCGCCTCTAGCTTTGACTTCCTTGATATTGCTTACAGTTTTTTCGTAAAGATTCGACTGAGTAGCAACGGCAATAACAGGCATATCTTTGGTAATCAGGGAGATTGTGCCGTGTTTCAGCTCACCGGCAGCGTAGCTTTCAGAATGAATGTATGATATTTCCTTTAGCTTCAGGCTGCCTTCCATACTGAGCGCATAGTCAAGACCTCTTCCAATGTAAAGCAAGCTGTCGGCAGTAAGCAGCTTTGTCGAGATTTTCTGAGAAATCTCTGTTGTCTGCTCAATGACCTTCTTTACCATTTCAGGAGTTTCAAGCAGCTTTGATGTGTAGTATTTGTACTTTTCCTCGTCAATTTGTCCTTTTGCAAAAGCAAGCTGGAACGCAAATAAGTACATTACCGAAAGCTGAACCATATAAGCCTTTGTCGAGGCAACGGAAATTTCCGGACCGGCGTGAGTGTAGATAAGCATATCTGCTTCGCGCGCAATAGTGCTGCCCATTGCGTTGACAATTGCAAGAGTTTTCGCGCCCTTTTCCTTTGCAAGACGCATTGCCGCAAGACTGTCGGCTGTTTCTCCGCTTTGCGATACAATGATTATCAAATCGCCCTTGCCAATAATTGGGTTTCTGTAGCGGAACTCGCTGGCAATGTCAACTGTTACGGCTGTACGTGCAATGTCTTCAATAACATATTTTCCAACCATACCGGAGTGCATCGCACTGCCGCAGGCTACGATGTAGATGTTTTTGATTTTTTTGAGAACTTCGGGGTTAATGTTGCACTCGTCAAGACACGGCATACCGTCCTTGATTCTTGGTGTGACAGTGTTCTTTATTGCAGTAGGCTGCTCGTTGATTTCCTTAATCATGTAATGAGGGTAGCCGCATTTTCCAACGGCGTCAACGTCCCAGTCGGCTTTTTTAAGTTCCTTTTTAACAGGCTGATAGTGACTGTCAAAAACTCTTACACCGTTCTGGTCAAGAATAGCAATTTCGTCCTGCTCCAAAAGATAATAATACTTCGTGTACTCAATAATTGCCGGAACGTCCGAAGCAATAAAATTCTCACTCTTGCCAATTCCCACAATAAGAGGACTTTCTCGCCTTACAGCAAACACCTTGTTAGGGAAATCCTCGAAAACAATGCCCAGCGCAAAGCTGCCTCTAAGCTCCTGAGTTGTTTCGATAATCGCCTTGACGGGTTCTTTAATATGGCTGTAATAGTAGTCGAGAAGCTGAGCCGCTACTTCCGTATCGGTGTCGCTTAAAAATACACGTCCCTGCTTTTCAAGAAACTCTTTAAGCTCCTTGTAGTTCTCGATGATACCGTTGTGAACGAGCGTCACCTTAGCGCCGCTGTGGGGGTGAGAGTTGATGTCGGAAGGCTCGCCGTGAGTAGCCCAGCGAGTGTGACCAATTCCGGCAAATCCACGAGGTCTGCCTTCAACCTCCATTTTGTTGACTAAATCCTTCAATTTGCCTTTTGATTTTGCAACTGCAATTTTTTGATTTTCAAATACGGCAATTCCGGCAGAATCGTAACCACGATATTCCAGACCGGTAAGCGCTTTCACAAGAACATCAGAACAATCTCTGTGTCCGACATAACCGACAATTCCACACATATCAATTTCCTCCGGTAAATTTTTTAGAATTACAAATACAAAATATAGTATTATCAAAACAATACGGATACTAGAATATTTAAGATTCTAAACCGTACGATAGTTATTTTTATTAATTAATCTTATGATGAAAAGTAGGCACAATATCACTCAAAAGCTTCAAAGTAAGCTTGCTGTCATTCCTGCTTGCAGCCTCTTTAAGTTCCTGCAATTCTCCCAAAAAGTTCTCCGGTTCAATCTTTATCTGATTGCCTATGAAGATTTTTTTGTTGGCAGTTTCTTTCAGTCCCTCTTCGCTCATCAAAAGCTCTTCATATAGCTTTTCACCGGGTCTTAGTCCCGTGAACTTTATTTCAACATCTTGATAAGGTACTTTTCCGTAAAGCCTGATTAAGTTTTCCGCAAGCGTTACAATTTTTACAGGTTCGCCCATATCAAGCACAAAAATCTCACCGCCCTGTGCCATTGCGCCTGCCTGTAATACAAGCGATACCGCTTCGGGTATAGTCATAAAGTATCGGATAATTTCAGGGTGTGTGACCGTTACCGGCTTTCCGGTTTCAATTTGCTTTTTAAACAGCGGAATAACCGAGCCGTTACTGCCCAGAACATTGCCAAATCGTGTTGTGATAAAATCTGTGTTGGTGTAGTTCTGAGCCATATATTGAATTATCATCTCACAGCAGCGTTTTGTCGCACCCATAACGTTTGTAGGGTTGACCGCTTTGTCGGTGGATATCATCACGAATTTTTCTACATTGTAATACTCTGCAAGCGTTGCGCAGTTAAACGTGCCAAAAATGTTATTTTTTACCGCCTCTTCCGGAACAGTTTCCATTAACGGTACGTGCTTGTGTGCTGCCGCATGAAATACTATGTTTGGCTTGTACGTCTTGAAAATAAGATTCATCTTGTCGTAATCACGCACGGACGCTATCAAAGTAACAAGATTGATGTCGCTGCCGTAGTCCATGAATAGCTCCTGCTGAATCTCATAGGCGTTGTTCTCATATATATCTACAATAATAATTTGCTTTGGCTTATATTTAAAAATCTGCCGTACAAGCTCGCTGCCGATAGAACCGCCGCCGCCCGTAACCATGCAGACCTTTCCGGAAATATATGCCTTGACATCTTCGCAGTCAAAGGTGACAGGCTCTCTGCCAAGAAGGTCTTCTATTTTTATATCCTGAGCTTTGGAGATAATCTGAGTTGGCTCGGAGCCGTCCTCAAGCATCTCGGTGAGATACGGGATAATTTTAATTTTACAGCTTGTTTCACTTGCAATATCGAGAATGTGCTTGCGTTTTTTCTCGTTTAAAGAGGGGATTGCAAGAATGATTAAGTCGATAGCTTCGTTCTTGCACCATTTTGCAATTTCCTTTGTGGTGCCCCTCACGGGTATTCCCATAATGCTGGTGCCCTGTTTGTCGGGGTCATCGTCAATTAGACATACAGGCTCGTATTTGTGAGCCGGATTTTTCGGATCGGTTTGTGCATTTTTTATCTCGCTGAGAATCATTCTGCAAGCTTTTCCGGCACCGATAATCATAGTTCGCTGTTTTTGGTATTTTTTGCCGTCAACGGAAATCGTGAGAAATGCCTGCCGGAACACAAACCGGAAAAGTATAATTCCCAGTGTGCCAATGCCGAACGATATAAATATATACTGCCACCGAGGTTGGGCGTTAAATGTGTTCGCCAATAGAACCGTTATACCCGAACCTATAAACATACCCAAGCCGCACGAAAGATAATCCTTTGCATCAAAATATCGCCATAGCTTGTTGTAGGCTCCGCATACATAAAGTGCGAAAAAGCACATCAATACGTTGATTAAAATATAAATCACGGTGCTTTTACGTGACGAGTCGTACATCGGATTAAGCCAGAAGAACGACAGCACAAAGCTGGTTAATGCACCGCTTACAAATACAATAAAAGCGTCCGCAAACATCAGGACAATTTTTCTTACATTTAATTTTTCCATAAATGGTACTCCGTTATGGTTCTTAATAATATTAAACTTTTTGTAATTTCTTGTTTATAATACTTCTGATTACTAAAACAGTAGTTTCATAAAATTGTAAATTTTTTGTTAATAGAGT
>CACYEJ010000038.1 GCA_902773395.1 uncultured Ruminococcus sp. | reverse complement strand
GGGCTCTGCATTAGGAACACCTGCCAATCAGTCTACGCCTGGCGGCTTGACTTCTTGGGGTGTTCCGTCACCCGCAAAATTTTGAAAAAGTTTGATCAAAACTTTATATATCATCACTTATACTTAATTTTTTAAAATCTCTTCGTCATCGCTATCCAGCACCGGTATGCTTATAGTAACAGTTGTTCCAACGTCCTCTGTACTTTGAATATCCAGCTTACCCTTATGCAGCGTCATTATTTCATCCGCCACAGCAAGCCCTATTCCGCTGCCTCTCACTGTCTGATTTGCCTTGTAAAATTTATCCTTTATCCTCGGCAAATCCTTCTCGGCAATTCCGCAGCCTGTATCGCTGATAACGACTTTAATCATATCGTTCTCTTCCTCAACCTGAATACCGATAACTCCACCCTCCGGAGTATATTTCAGTGCGTTGTCTATGATATTGATAAACACCTGTCTGAGTCTGTTCTTATCTCCCAGAACCGGTGAAATATGGTTCGGCTCATCATACACAAAATGCTTCTTCTCGCTTGCCGCCCTCTCTTTAAGCATATACACAGCTTCGTCAAGCTCAGCAAGCATATCAATTTTATCCATGACCATAACCATTCTGCCGTTCTGTATTCTTGAGAAATCAAGAAGCTCCTCCACCATTCCGGTAAGACGCTCAGTTTCGTTTATAATAACGCTCAAGCCTTTTCCCATAGTCGCAGGGTCCGGCTCGCCAATCGACATAGTTTCCGCCCAGCCTTTAATTGCGGTAAGCGGCGTTCTCAGCTCATGCGAAACAGATGAAATAAAATCATTCTTCATGCGGTCAGATGCTTTAATCTCCTCCGACATATGGTTAATGCTGTCGGCAAGCTCGCCTATCTCGTCATCGTACAGCTTGACAACACGTGTTTCATAGTCGCCCTGAGCAATTCTTCGAGATGTTGCGCTCAGCTCTCTTACAGGCTTTACTATAGTTCCGATAAACATTAGTCCGGGAATAATAACAGAAGCCAAAACAAGCATAACCGCCGCAATCAGCACCAGAATAACTATAAGTATTTTATTGTCCAATTCCTCAAGTGACTCTACAATTCTGAAAGCTGCCACAAAATTCCCGTCTGCGTCACGCATGACAGCGGTATGAGATATAATTTTATCTCCGGATTCAATATTGCCGATGTGGCTGGCTTTATTCCCCGATGAGTTAAAGGCTTGTTGAAAATCAGCAGTAAGAGGAACCTCGCTTTCTTCTCCCGAAGATTTTTTTATAACTTCCCCATTCTCACCAAGCACCGACAAGGCAACATGCTTTTTCTGAGAAAATTTATCGACATATGCCTGAAGAGCTTGGTCATCGCTCAGAATATTGCTGTTGCTTCCGCTGAAATTTGCTGCAACCTCATCGCTCAATTTAGAAACGTCATTCTTTACGTTATCATACAAATACGTTCTCACCGCAAAAGAACCGCCAAAAATCACCAACAATAAAAAGACAACCGTAACAGACAAGTACTGCAAAAGCCACCTTCGAGTGATGCTTTTAGTCATAGTATCCCTCTTCACTTTAATTCCGTCATTAAGCGTCCCACTTATAGCCAAGACCCCAAACGGTCACAATATATTTCGGATTTGAAGGCTCGTCCTCAACCTTCATTCTAAGACGTCTGATATTCACGTCAACAATTTTCTCCTCGCCAACGTAAGCCACACCCCAGACGTGATTGAGAATATTAGTTCTGTCAAGCGCCATGCCGGGATTGGAGAAGAAATATTCCATAATCTGAAACTCAACCTGAGTAAGCTCAATTACCTTGCCGTTTTTCATCAATGCTCTGTTTCGGAGATTAAGCACAAAATCGCCCGACTTGATTTCCTCTTTAAAGTTGCTTTCGATATTTGCCTTTGCAAGCGACACACGTCTGTACAGCGCGTCTACTCTTGCCACAAGCTCCGAGGGGCTAAACGGCTTTGTAACGTAGTCATCTGCACCCAGCATAAGACCTGTAACCTTGTCCATTTCCTGAGTTCTTGCAGTAAGCATAATAATACCGATACCGCCGCTTTTTGCTCTCAGCTCCTTGCAAACAGCAAAGCCGTCCTTACTGCCGGGCATCATTACGTCAAGAATTGCAACGTCAAGGTCGCCGTTCTGCTCCTCGTACTTTGCAAGAGCCTGATCGCCGTTCTCAGCCTCTATAACATCGTAGCCTGCTCTTGTGAGGTTGATAACGATAAAATCACGAATCGTTGCCTCGTCCTCACAAACCAAAATTTTCTTCATAACAAAAATCTCCTCCCGTCAAATCATTTATATACAGCTACACAATAATTTATTTTTATACCCTCTTCGCTGAACATAATCTCGTGTTCAGT
>CACYEJ010000037.1 GCA_902773395.1 uncultured Ruminococcus sp. | reverse complement strand
TTTCTTTGACCGGCAATTCGCAAGCTCTTGCCTGTTATGTTTTTACCGAAAGATTTTATTTTCTGGGGTGCATTATTTTATTTTTATTAAATAAAGTTTATTCAGTTTCGCTGAGGGTAGTTTTTTTCTACGATAGTTTCTTTCGTCAGCGAGCATGGGCTCTGCCCCTGTACCCCGCCAAATTTTGAATAAGTTGGATCAAAACTTTATATATTATCACAACGAGTTAATTAAGTTCTATAATCACCGTTAATCTTCACGTAATCATATGTAAGGTCACAGCCGTATGCCTCGGCGCTGCTGTCACCGTCATTAAGATTTACAATAATATTAATCTCGTTTTCAACAAGAATCTCCTTTGCAAGCTCTTCGCTGAAATCAATTCCTGCTCCGTTTCGGCACACCTCAATCTCTCCTGCCTTTGACTTAAACGAAACATCTACAAGGCTAACATCGACATCACAGCCCGAATATCCGATTGCGCAAAGCACACGTCCCCAGTTTGCATCTGCGCCGAACATTGCCGCCTTGACAAGACTGCTGCAAATAACAGCCTTTGCCACACCCTTTGCGTCAATAACAGTCTTAGCTCCGCTCACACTGCATACAATCAGCTTTGTAGCGCCCTCGCCGTCTGCCGCAAGCTTTTTTGCCATAGACTTACAGATTACAATAAGCGCGTCTGTAAATGTTCTGTAGTCCTCATTTCGGGAGATAATCTCTTCATTTCCTGCAAGACCGTTTGCCATAATTGCAAGCGTATCATTCGTTGAAGTGTCGCCGTCAACACTCACCATATTGTAGCTCTGTTCAACAGCCTCGGTTAGTGCTGATTTCAACATATCAGAAGATATTGCCGCATCTGTCGTTACAAAGCTTAGCATAGTACCCATGTTGATATGAATCATGCCGCTGCCCTTTGCAACCGCGCCGATTGTAACTGTTTTGCCGCCGATATCTACTGTAACAGCAGTTTCCTTTTTGACGGTATCGGTTGTCATGATAGCCTCTGCCACATCTGTACCGCCGTCTGCACTCATCATATTTCCAAGCTCAGGCACGCTCTTCTCAAAAGGCTCAATCGGAAGAGGCTGACCAATTACGCCCGTTGACGCAACAATAACATCATTTTTGTCAACATTCAAAGCTTCTGCCGCAAGCTCGCACATTCTCTCCGCTTTTTCAATACCGTCTGCGTTGCAGGTGTTGGCATTGCCGGAATTGACAATAACAGCCTGTGCTTTTCCGTTTTCAATATGTTTTTTTGTGACGGTAATGGCGGAGCTTTTTACAAGATTTTTTGTAAACACCGCCGCTGTATTGCAAAGTACATCACTCTTGATAAGCGCGATATCACGCTTTACAGTATTGCTTGCTTTAACGCTGCCGCAAATTCCTGCGCCTGTAAAGCCCTTAGGTGATGTTACCGAACCGTTCTCAATAAAATTCATTTTCATCAATCCTTTAATGGTTTATCAGAAAGCCGGAGGTGTCATTAACAATCCCGTAGTTTCTTCCAAACCGAAAATAATATTCATATTCTGAATTGCCTGTCCGGCAGCACCCTTTACCATATTGTCAATTGCAGAAGCAGCAATGAACGTACCGGTTCTGGTATCTGTAAATACGGAAACATCGCAATAGTTAGAATATTTGATATTGTGAATATCAGCCACCTGACCGTCTGCAAGCAAACGAACAAAAGGCTCGTCTTTGTAGTAATCCTCGTAAGCCGCTCTGATTTGCTCCTTTGTCACGCCCTCTTTAAGACGCGCGTAGCAAGTAGCGAGAATACCTCTGTTGACAGGAAGAAGGTGCGGAACGAAAGTAATCTTCACATTATCCTGACCGCTGAGTTTACACAAAGTCTGTTCAATCTCCGGAGTATGACGGTGACTTGCAACCTTATAAGGGTGAAAGCCCTCGTTCAAATCGGGATAATGAGTACCCTGAGAAAGTCCTCGTCCGGCTCCTGTAACACCGCTTTTACAGTCTGCGATAATGCCTGTCATCTCTATAAGACCGTTTACTACTGCCGGCGCCAACGCAAGCGGAACACAAGTTGTATAACAGCCGGGGTTTGCGATAAGCTTAGTTGTTTTTATCTTATCTCTGAAAAACTCAGGCAAGCCGTAAACAGCCTGCTTATGCAAATCCTTATCTATGAACTCGCCGCCGTACCACTCGTGATACTCGTCCTCGCTTTCCAAACGGAAATCTGCTCCGAGGTCAATAAAAGCCTTGCCTTTTTCGATACACGCTGCGCCAAGCTCCTGAGAAAGTCCGTGCGGAAGCGCAGCAAAAATAACGTCGCTCTTCTCGACAACTGCGTCCGCATTTTCGCATACCATATCGTTAATACCTAAATATGCCGGGTACACCTCACTGAGCTTCTTTCCCTCAAACGAAACCGAACTTACAGCGGCAATCTCAGCCTGAGGGTGAGCGTTAATAAGTCTTACAAGCTCCGCACCTGCGTAACCTGTCGCCCCGACAACACCTACTTTAATAGTCATTTTTATCCTCTTTCTTCCTTAACAATTATT
>CACYEJ010000036.1 GCA_902773395.1 uncultured Ruminococcus sp. | reverse complement strand
TTACATAATTACAGCAGACGTCATAAATTCTCACCTAAAGCGAGATGTTAGTTTGGAGTTAGGAATTTGGAGTTGTTTTTCGAGCTAATTCCACATTGAACATTATCGCCAAATAGAAATTTTCTAATAGCGTTTACTATAAATTATAATCAAAATCCTAATATTTCAAACATCTCTTTTGAGCTGTCAAAACTCTCCTTCTCTTTGAGCGCAGACACAATTTGTGCAAGCTCTGGAGAAAGCTCCGAAAGAGTACATTGCTTTATCCTGCACCACGAACCCAATACCGTCAAAGCAACGTTTTTGTTATTGGCAATAGGAGAGATAAGACCGAGCTTTAAAAAATCAACTCCGCACATAGGGTAATCACTCAACTCACGAATAAGCATCACCAAAGCAGTATAATCACGGTACTCGTCACCCAAGCCGTAATTTTGAGTGCGGACATTCTCCATTTTTTCGAGCGGAAGTTTTTTTCTAAACAGCTCAAGTGTTTTTTCTCTGAAATCATCATTTTTTATAAGCAAGCCGCAATTATGAAAATTCTTATCGAAGTCTTCAACCATTTGTTCATATATCAAATCGGCGCTGTATATATCAAGATATTTTGCAATTGCGAAGCCTCGCCCCTCACGAAGGGACTTTCTAACAAGACGCTTCGAAGGTTCGGTTTCAAGAACCTTTTTACATTCCGGCTCAATATCTTTAAATCTATCGCTTATCGCAATTCTATAAACAGTATGTACAACATCATGAGTAAGCCTATGATTTTTAACCTGATCCAAAAAGTCAAGCATAACTTCTTCTTCGTCCTTTATAACGTACATACCGGTAGTAGGACCTTCTTCAATCAAGCAATCAATAATTCTTGATATAGCAAGAAAATTCTCAGTTGAAAGCTCCGTTTTAAGCAGTTTCGATACCTTTGCCCTTCTAAATACCGGATAAGCAGAATACTCCGGCATGACAGTATTGTTAATACCCTCACGCAAAAGCCACAGCTTCATTTCGTCAGTTTCGGGCTGTAACCTCTCAACAGCGTGAATCCTGCCCCAACCGTGAGTTTTCTTTGCAAGATTAAAAATTTCGGTATTAGGATCAGACCAGTTGGTAATAATATTAAACAATGCAAACAGGGTAAACTCATTGCAAAGCCCTAATGTTCTGATAAATTCCTTTACGCTCTCGCTGGGTTCTGCAAATATCTCCATAATTTCCAAACCAAATTTTACCAGTTCTCTATCGGCACTAACAAGACATTCCGTTGCAAAATTATACAGATTAGTCGGGTCAATCCAGTCGGCATTATCAAGAATATAGCCCTCAAACTCTTCAATTGAACCCAAAGCGGTATTATTCTCCAGAAACCGGAAGAGAGTATAAAAAGCGGCGTCCATATCCTCTTCGTTAATTTCGTGAAAGATTCTGTCAATCAGCGTCATCGAATCCTCGCTCACATCAGATCTGCCGATATGATACAGAGTAATTCCGTCAAAAGCACCGTCAGCATAATCCTCATTTTCCTCGCCCATAGCAGCGGCAAGCGAAAAATCCTCAGGGAGTTCACCGTCTATCAAGTTTTCATTTATAATATCGTAAATAGCCTTGTCGTACATTGTGTTCCTCCCTTCAATTTACTGTAAAAAATTAGAATAATGTATATAAAACCTTACTAAATTATATATACGCAAAAAAAGCAAAGATTCCTTTAATTTTTTAAAAATTTTTTAATTTAAAATAAATCTGCCAATTCTCCGAGGTTTGCGACAACAAAGTCTGCATATCCCTCTCCGTGATCAGCAGGGACAAAACTGGCAAAGCCTTGTTTCACCCAAATTGTTTTTAATCCAAGAGCTTTTGCCGGAACAATATCATTATCCAATCTGTCACCAATCATAGCACACTTTTCAGGTGAAGCTCCGGCAGCAGCCAAAGCACGCTTAAAGATTTCCAAGTCAGGCTTTGCAACTCCTTCGTTAGCTGATGATATCACAACTTTAAAATATTTTAATATTCCAAATAATTCAAGACGCTGCTCTGCACCTGAATTTTGATTAGCAATAATGCCTAGACAATATTTTTTTGAAAGCTTTTCAAGCAGCTCCAGCGTATCAGGATACAAAAACTCATCTTCGGAGTGCCATTGAGTTTTTTGCAGATTGTAATATTTGAACGCCTCAGCATCTCCCTTTTTCCCCTGCTTGTAAAACAACGCAGCCGAAGCATAAAGATCTGCAAATGTTACATTGCCTGTGGCAGCAGCGTCACGAAAACGGTGTTCATAAGCACGGCTTTCATCTATAAGAGTAGAGCCTAAATCAAAAAACAGCCAATCAAGATTTTTCATTTCTCTTTTCCGCCTTCTTCCTTTTAACATCAGTAAGTTCAAACGAAAGGTCTATTAATCCGAATATTTCCTCAGAGGGAACAGTTCCGTCAAGAATAACTGTTATCCACTTTTCCTTGTTCATATGGTATGCCCTCATATAGCCGTTTTTTTCCACAAGAGAGCCTATCATAATAGGGTCACATTTCAGGTCGAGAACATCTACAATTCCCTCGCCCTCTAAGCCCAGCCGACTCTTTTGAACATCTAATATAACCGCATACCATTTTTGGTTGGAAGTATGCCTTAGCACGGCACAATCTGGAGTTTTCTCCCAAAGATATTCCGGCTTTGTGCCATATGTATTATACGCATAATCGAAAATAATTTTTCTGTATTCTCTTTGCTGCTCACTCAGCATAGAACTTCTCCTCATCAAATTCTGCATAAATCTCGCCGCTGGTAGCATCGGCAAGCTCCTTATTTAATTTGCCGAAATAATCTTCGGGAATATGAAAAACAATGCTCACGCCCTCGCCAAATTCCGAATCATCAATAACACCGCCGCAACTGGGAATCAACGCACTTACCTTGCCGTACTGATTATAGGAGCACGACACCCTGCACTTCTTACAGAGTATCATTTTCACCGGCTCAGCCGCAGCCAACGCAACGCTTGCCCCCTTGGAATAAGCACGCACAAGACCGCCTGCACCCAGCATAATTCCGCCGAAATATCTAGTAACAACAACTACCACGTCAACGATTCCCATTTTTTTGATAACGTCAAGTACCGGCACACCTGCCGTCCCTTGAGGCTCGCCGTCATCGCTGTAACGCATAATCTGCCCGTCCGACAAAACATACGCATACACATTATGAGTGGCGTCCCAGTGTTTGGAACGTATTTCATTGATAAATGACACTGCCTCGTCCTGAGTTTTCACGGGCTTACAGTAGCCGATAAAGCGTGAACGCTTCTCTACAAATTCGTCCTCGCCGCTATTCTTAACGGTAATATATTCTGTCATATTATCACCCTGTAAATTTAAATAATGTGTAGACAAAACACCCGTCAAGGGATTTCAATTTTTTAAAAATCCTCTGACGGGTCTTTAGTTCTCATTTTAAATACGGTACAACAGAATTACTTCTGTGCCAAACCGTAACGCTTATTAAATCTGTCTACACGTCCGCCTGTATCTACGAGCTTCTGCTTACCTGTAAAGAACGGGTGACACTTAGA
>CACYEJ010000035.1 GCA_902773395.1 uncultured Ruminococcus sp. | reverse complement strand
GAATCAAGGCCTACCATACCGTTGAGTTCTTCCAAAAGTGCCTCTGTCCGCTCCCATGCTGCATCTTTCCGGGGTTTATTCGCCTTCCGTGGTAGTCATATCCCATCTCAATTTACATTCTAATTATAGGTGGGTTCGTTTTGGAAAACAAATAAATAATCTGACATTGCATTTTCCTCTCAAGTTATTTGTGCTACTATTTTTTAAGATATTATTAACCTTTATTTAGACACGGAGGATAACTTATGAATATGCCGGCAAGTGAATACAACACTGTATACAGGCAAATTGAAGATGGATATTTCAGTAAGGAAGGACTTCAACGTCTTTATGATTCGATTATTGCCAAGTACGATGATGGACGTGAGATTGTCCGAAGACTTGATTCATTACATAATCACAAATACTCCGGTATGAATCTGCACTAAAACCAACGCTTATTAAATATAGAGGGAGTTGAAAAAGCAGCACTGGCATTTGGGTATTTTATAGCCTTCCTGGCAGCTCTTGCAGGACTTTGCCTGGGATTGTACTTAAGAAGCAAACAGGCACTTTTTTCATGGTATGCAGTGGTCATAATAAAAAACCTCCCTTTGACGCATACCCTACGAGGAGATATCATGGCAGAATTAACTAATTTCAGTAATTATAATTTTCTTAAAGGTATAAATGACCCACTCTTTGAAGCAATTTTACAGGCTGAAAGAATGGCGCGCATTGATTACGTTGACTGCGGACATAAAAGCCGCAAAGCTTGCGAGATTTTTATTAATTGTGTGCTTAATAATAAAAGGCTTACTGAAACAATTACCGGAGATCTTTCTTCAAAAATCAGCTCATTGAGAAACCCTGCGCAGCTTAGACAAGCTGGTTATCAACCCCCAGGACATGTTCTTACTAAAAATGCCATTCTTCCGGATTTGGGAACAGTTGATTTTTTAACCAATTCCGGAAGGGAATCCACCTCTGACTATTATGATTTCATCAGAAAATTCGGAAATGAATGCTCGCATTTGGAGCAAAAACCTCACGATCCCAAAGTTATATTTGAAAATGTAATCAAGTGTCTTCAAGGATGCCATTTACTCTTTTCGCGATACTATGCAAAGCAAATACGCAGAAACGTAGGCTCCTTTAAGGAGAACTTAATGCCGATCGGTCAGTTTTATATCACCGAATCCTATGCTCCAAGCGACAAACCAAGGTCAAAATGTAATAGAGAGTATAACGGATATTTGCTTAATGACAGGAAAACAATCTCCTACTACGCAATCTTGCGTCAATATAACAAAAAAGACGTTGACCGCAATTTCCTTCTTAGGAATTCAGATGTTTTTCTTGAAGCCTCGCGCGAAGCCGTAACCGGCATACCTCAGGGAATGACTTCATTTCGTACCATCGTTGGGCTGAACAGGCGCTCAAGCAAATTTTACATAACTGCTCACCTATTTCGATATGAACCACACCCCCTAAGTCAGCGATTATTGGAAGGTACATCTGTCAAACAGCGTTTGGAACTCTGTGCTGAACTTGCATCTTGTTTTAACAACCTCCATAACGCAGATGAGCCAATCTATCACAGGCTCTTAACCTATGAATCTATTGTTGTATGTATATATAAGAAAAGGCTTATTCCATATGTAGTAAAATTTGATTATGGGAAACTGACTACTCCAGGTTCTTATTCCACCGTATACATACAGGCTAAGCAAGCCGAAGCAGAAATATTTAAAAATGGCAGCCTTACCAAGTACCTTGCTCCAGAATGGGAAAGTATATCGAACTCTAAGCGTGCCAACTGGGAGAAAATAGATATCTACTCTCTAGGGGTTCTTTTTTCAGATATTCTTGCCGGCCGATTTGACAGCTCATTGGTAACGCGCAATGAGCTCAGAAATTTGGGGTTATCTGATGATCTTTTGGAGGAGCTCGATCTGATGACATCCGAAAAGAAGTCTAAAAGAATCTGCACTGAAGAAATTCATCTTTTCCTAAAGGAGGAATTGAGAAAATACAGATAACTATCATTTGAAATTGCAAAATTGCAAACAACTCTTGAGCAACATATCAAAACCGGCCGGTATTACCGGCCGGTTCAATTTGGCTATAGGGCTATTCAAGGGTTTCTGCCCATTTATGGTTCAAAT
>CACYEJ010000034.1 GCA_902773395.1 uncultured Ruminococcus sp. | reverse complement strand
TTTACTACCTTATGAAATTACACTATTCTCAAACCCTAAATACAGTTATATAATAACTGTTTTCGTTTTACTACCTTATGAAATTACACTATTCTCAAACCTCAAATAAAATGCACCCACTATACAGCACACGGTAATTTCAAAGGCTATGTTATAATAATACACTTACTACAAAGAATTGTCAACAATTTCGCACAAATCGGCATCAATTATGTAAAGATTTTGCTTTTTCATATCTTCAGTTATTGTATTTTCTATATCCAAAACATTTATCTCAGCCGATAATAGTGTTTTGTTCAAAACCTCGCATTCCTCAGCTGTAAAATACAGCCATAAATTACTTGTAATAAACAGCTTGGTCCCCATGTATTTTTTCAACAGCTTCATATAAAGCACTAAATTATCCATATCGTTATCTGCGTCTTTTCTTATCCTAAATGACAGTAATTTCAGTATATCAATCGCAGCGATATCGTCATTAAACGAATAATCAAAATCATACTCAATACTAATCTTGTCCCCAAATTCTATTAGCCGCTGTCTTAAATCTGCAAGCTCTTCATAAAACAGTTCATTAGCTGTTTGCTCCAATCTCGGATATGTTTTTGTCATCAGCTTCTTATCAAAACCTTTAAGATCAAGAACATTTTCAATAACTGCAACTGTCTTTTCAAAAACAAACGGTTCATAGTTTTCGGAAACCACTAACCACTCTGCTCCCTTTTCATTGATAATATCTACCCATGTTTTTCTGAAAAGATTTTTGTTTTCAATAATAAGGCAGCAAATCCCTGCGTTAATCTTCATTGGTTTAGACAAAAACTTGTATGCCGCCATCATAATATTACCACCGCCTCATCGCTGTCCAAAACCGTTCTGTTTGGCTCTCCTGTAATAGTTTCTATTCGCTGAAACTGTTTTTCGGTAATCACAAGTACCTGAACAAGACCAACAGCCGGTTTGGATTTTTTTATGTTGTCCACTAATAGCTTTGCGGTTGTCTGGTTCAAGGTTAGCTTGATATACACCGATTCCTGCATCATCATAAAACCGCTTTTAATCAGAAACCTGCGAAACTTGCTGTATTCCCTGCGATCCGATGATGTTTCTGTAGGCATATCAAAAAAAACTATAACTCTCATATATCTATAACTCATAATTAACAAAATTTATAAGACTGTCGTCGTTGGCTTCTATTGCGTCAAATACACTTTTGCAATAAATCTTTATTCCGTTTAAAAGGGTCGTTTTTCTTTCGTCAACTGTTACTTCTTTTACGAGAAGTCTGAGCAGAGAATACTTTTCTTCTCTTTCAAATTCAGTCAGAATATTCTCTTTAACATACGCATCAACAATCGGTCTAAGCGGTTCGATTAAATCACAGCTAAGATTATACTTGTTAAACATATTGTCGTGAAATATTCCCAACTGCGTTACATATCCGCTGCAAACTACTTCCCTGTTAATAACCGAAAGAAAAATACTATATCCGTAATTAAGTGCGGCATTTATCGGGCAGTCTTTATTTCTTGAAAACTCCTTTCCAAAAAGGCGGTTAAAATATACCTTCGCTGCATGCCCTTCACGATTTGACGCATCTCCAAGCTCTATTTCATTAATATACTTTAACATCATACGGCTGCCGTCAATACCAAAATGCTCAAGAATAGCTGCTTGATTCTTTATTTTTTCGGATACAATCCGAGTCCAAATATACTTCTTTGCATAATCGTCCCAGCCTATCTGACATTTCAACTTCAAGCTGCTGTCGTGAGAGCCATAGTACGCAGTAAGCTCCGATACGGGATTATGCTTTTCATCGCTGAAAATAACCTTTACCTTTGCTTTTATAAGCTCATTCAGCAAATAGGAAGTAAGCGAGACTGACGTACTGTCAATAATTAAAACAGATATTTCGCTAATGTGTATTTTGATAGTTTCCTCAACATTACGCACAACCATATAGCCAAGACTATAATCGAGCTTTGAAGTTTTTGTTATCACCACAGTACGCCAACTCATTCAAATCATCTCACTTTACTTTATAGCAATTTTCAAATAATCCTGTTGCTGACTGATTGACTATCATAATAGACCCATTGACATTTGAAAGATCAATAGATGTTGTTACTTTACCTGCCTGCCCGGCAAGTCCTATATACTTCAGGTCTCCCGACATGGTGTTTGCATGCAGGATATTAAGTATCTGATTGAGAACATAACACTGCCTCTCAATCGGTATCTCAATAAACTTATCCCTCTTGCCTTTGATCTTATTGCCCATATCAAGAAACTTCACCTTAAAGATAGTCGAGATCATCTTATCCGTAAGCAAATCAAACAGCTCGATATTCTTTTCTTCGCTCAGTTTGTCATATTTGTTTACCGGTCGCTCTTCCGCATTATCAAGATACTTCGTTATATTACGAATATATTTTTCAACCCGATACCCAAGAACAAGCTGCATACCCGGCTTATATCCTAACGATGTTCCCTGCTTATTAGACAGGTGCATACGGAATCCGTCAATCGAAATACACGCATTGTACTTCACACGATTGACAAGTATTTCAGGCTCGCAAAGCTCACACTTATCCTTTAGGAAAGTCACAGGGTCAGCTTCAAATTCATTGACCTGATACAAGTTAATCGGCTGCATCCGAATGCTTTCCTGAATCTTTTTGCCCTTTTTGACTTTGCATTTTACAATCGTAAAGTAAGCGGCAGCAGCCTTATTGTATCCGCCGTACTTTTCAATAGAAGACCGAGGACCACAAGCTGTAAGCGGAACCTGCCCCGAACCTTTTTTCACAGGCTGAATATCAAACAGCGTTCCATGCTGGCATGACGCATATCGAGTATAGACAATATTGTTCTTGTTCATCGTCTTTTTGACAATGGACAAACTTTCATCGTTGTCACTCACCCATGCGCCCTTGATATTAAAGGAGAACATCTGGTTCAAACTATATCTCTTAGTTTGTAATCCTTTGATAAAGTTCGCTTTGTTCTTTGTGTAAAGAACATCATAAACATTACCCACAACAATATTAAGATATGCGTCCTTTGCGTGATGAAGGTCATTAACCGCACGACATTTCAGAAAATCAAAATTCTTTCTGAATTCGGACACGTTTCGTGCCTTTACATACACAATGTCAGAATCAGTATACATCTGTGAGAATATCTGTGCAACTGCTTTGGTTGACTGTGATGTTTCAACAATCTGTCTTGCGATAAAATCAGACAACTCATTATCAGTGAGCGGTTCGCAGCGTGTAAGACGCTTAAATTTCTCTTTTGTAATTAAATCTTTTTCAAGGAGCATTTTCCAGTGCGGCATCATTTTGTGCCTAATATCATCGCTGAGAGGATACTCGTTGTCCTTAGCTGCATTGACCTGTTTTTTCACCAGAACCCTATTGTTCAGGCTGTCGTCCTTAACCTTAGACCGAGGGTAAATGTGATCGATATCGTAAACATTGCTGTCGAACAAAGAGTCAAAAACAATCTCCTCACCGGTATACATACATTTTCCGAACTGGGTAAAGTACAAATACAAACGATCTTGCCTCAAAGAACTGTTGTCTATCCCCTGCAATCTTTCAAACAACTCGCCTGAATCTCTTCCGCAAGATTTGTAAAGATTATTAAGATAATCCTTTCGACTTTCTTTTCTCTTACCCTTTTCACCGTCAGATCGGGTCATTTCAACAAAAATCTTCTTTGGCGGTCTGCCCATCACCTTGACAACTTCTTTCATCATCTTCACAGACTGAATTATAGGACGCTTAACCTGCGGTGAAACATAAAGAGAATCAACAATCTCAGTCAACGTTTTATCCATGTCAATGGAATTCTCTTTCTTCAGGCTATCGGCAAATCCATATTTAGCCCCAAGCAAAATCATCAAGTTATCATTTGTGTTCCACAACGCTTCAATAATACTGATTGCTTCCCCTGTTTGGTGATCTATATCATATATTTCACACAAAAATTTTCTCGAAAGTTTGCCCCAGCCGCTGTAAGATAATCTGCTAATTCGTCCAATCGCATCATTATCAAGCTTTTCGGAAAACTCTTCACGAAGTCTTTTTTTCAAAAGCTTTTTATCATCTCCGAAAATAGCGTTCAGCTTGACAATCTCGTCCATCTCACTCTCTGACAGACCGTAGTCTTTCAGCTCAAAATACGATCTCATATTCGACTTAGGATCACCGTCAATTCCTGTGATATCAACATCATCATAGCCAAACGAATGAAAATATTTTTCAAGTGCTTTTTTCGTCACTTTTTTTCTTGTTAGAAAAAGATCACGATAAATGGACTGCTTTAACTCCACGCTTATTTTCTCGCCATTCACACGCAGATTGTTAAGCTCATTGAGAACGCAGAACTTGCTGTATAGTACAGAATCCTTTGGAAGGACATCCTCAGCTTGAAGATAAGTACACTTGCTTGTCATTCTTTTTATAAAATTCTCAGCAGACGCATCAATATCAACAACATGCTCAAAATTCCATGGATATATTTTGCCTTCTTTTCTCGTAAGCCAATGATATTTACTGTGCTTGTTCAGCGGACCGACATAGTACGGGATACGAAAATCAAAAATCATCATTATCTTATCTGCAACAGTCAGACCATTTTCATCTCTGTTATTAAGGAACGCAAGATAACTCTTTGCATTATTCAAAATTTTTTCAAGCTCCAGACGGTTCAGCTGCATTGGAATAACTCCGTTATCGCTGTTACGCTGCTTAGGCATAAATGTCTTAACTTCGATATCAGCAAACATTCCTTCATACCCGTCCCGAGGCAAGTCTTTAAGAAGCTTTCTCAAATAATCACAAAAACTTTCCTGAATACATTTCTGTTCGAGTACGCCGGTTTTCCCGTTGTGTTTTATCATACCGCTGTACGCAGTGTAGTTGTCAAGAGCATTTCTGCTTTCCTTAAAAACCTCTTTGTATTTATCCGGACAATGTTCCTTTATATACTTTTTCAGCAAAGCAAGGTCACTTTTATGCTTATCAAAGCTTTTTACTTTTGCCTCGGATATGTATGTTTCTCCGTTAAGGATATCTGCAAGCACAGACCAATCGTAAACTGCCTTCAACTGCTCGATGAGTTCAAATTTCTCACCCAAAATGCCCGAATAATCGCTTGTCCATTTTTCGAAATCTCCGGTAAGCTCAACCATAAGGGGCTTATCCTCAACCAAAACATCTTCATTAAACAAAGATGATGCTCTCTCTTTTTTTCCACAGATGAGTGCAATGACTGCTGCTTCCTGAGGCTGTAGTTTTTTATTGATTCCACATATTTTCAAGCAAGCCAAATACTTTTTATTCACACCTTGAGAGCGATCTTTCAAAACAGTCCCTAATTTTTCCGGATCGTTACACGTAAGTTCAATTTGATATTCATCGCTTAAAAAGGTACAGAGCTGTTCAAAAATCTTCTTAAATAATCCCACCTCTTCAACGCTAAGAGAATCAAACAAAAAATGTCCTCTGTGTTTTATCAAATGATGAATAGCAAGATAAACCAGCCGCACATCATGAGGAGCATTGCTTTCAATCAAATCCTTTCTGAGATGATAGATTGTAGGGTAAGACGTATGATACTCCTTATCGGTAAATTCCGGATCGGCAAAAACTGCGAATGGCGTTTGTACAGTTTTATCTTCTCTGTACAGATTACTTTCACTAAGCCTTTGAAAAAACGCTTCATCTTTTTGAGCTATTTCTTCATTAAAAAGCGTTTGAAGCAGCTCAATACGCTGTCGCCTTCGCCACGTTCTGCGTGAAGCTGTACGAAAGCCTCTTCTTTCCACAGCACCGTTGCTTTCATCAAAAAGCTTCACAAACCACATTGCATTACTCTTATGCTTTAACAAATTGTATGATGTATCGGTTACAGCCATTCCAATAGATGACGTGCCGATGTCAAAACCAATATAATAATCTTGATTATTCATAAAAACCACCTTGACATCTTAAAAAATTAATGCTATAATATTGATAATCTCAATTACCTTATGAGATTACACTATAAGTTCAAATAAAGATTTATCCAAATCGCTGTTTATGCAGCTATCACAGTGTGTGATATTCAAGGCCCTTAAAGGGTCTTTTTTATTTTGGGTATATTTATTTCACACAATACATTATAACACGCCAGTAATTATATGTCAAATATTAACGAAACAAAAAATAATGGTCGTTATAAAAATTGTTATAAAAATCCTCATAAATTTTTTATTGTATAATCCTATACTATGAAAGAATATATTATTATTGATTCCTACACACCTTTCCCTTTTTTACAAAAGCTTGTTTATAAATTCAGACATTCATACAAAAAAACGAACTAAAAAACAGGCAAGATTTTATTATTACTACTTGCAATACAGGAATAAAAAAAAAGCAACCTATTCGTTTTCTTCTATCGGCAAAAACAAACGTCAATTCATCAAAATCATTATTGATATATTGCCGATAACATGGTATAATAAATCTATATGGAGCGTGATATACATGAAATATATATCGGTTGCAGAAGCATCAAAACTTTGGGGAATATCGGAAAGAAGTGTTAGAAATTACTGTAGACTTGGAAGAGTACCAAATGCTTTTATTTCCGGCAAAACATGGAATATTCCCGAAAACGCAGCAAAGCCTGAACATCAATACAAAAAGACATCTCCTTCCGGATTGCTGGAGCAGCTAAAAATAGAGAAAAAAACAAAAATTCACGGTGGAATTTATCATAAAATACAGGTTGATTTGACATATAGCTCCAATCACATGGAAGGCAGTCGCCTTACTCACGAACAGACCAGATACATCTTTGAAACAAACACAATCGGAATAACCGAGAGTTTAAAAGTCGATGATATTGTAGAAACAGCAAATCACTTCAAGTGCATTGATATAATTATAGATAATGCTTCATATTCGCTAAGCGAGAGCTTTATAAAACATCTGCACTTTGTACTAAAAAATGGTACAAGCGATTCAAGGATAGATTGGTTTGCAGTTGGTGATTATAAAAAGATTCCAAACGAAGTAGGCGGAAATAATACGACTTTGCCGGAAAACGTAGCTGCCGAAATGAAAAAACTTCTTGCGGAATATAATTCCGCAAAGGCAAAAACATTTGATGATATTCTTGATTTTCACTATCGTTTTGAAGCAATACATCCTTTTCAAGACGGAAACGGACGAATTGGCAGACTTCTACTCTTCAAAGAATGTTTGCGAAACAATATAGTTCCTTTCATCATTACAGATGATTCGAAAATGTTTTATTACCGTGGACTTCAAAATTGGCAAACGGAACGAGGCTGGCTGCGTGACACTTGTCTAACAGCACAAGACAATTTTAAGATAATATTGGATTATTTCAGAATACCTTATTAAGACTTCGATTTGATAGACATAGATTCTATGAAAGTAAAATTAGTTATTACAAAACTCCCAAAAGACGATCTGAAATTGAAAAAAATTCAAAGAGAGATGACTACTGCTTATTTTAAGGAAAAGTATATCCATAAAATGATTGAAAAAGGGTTACTGGATATAACAATTCCGGAAAAAACCAAAAGTAAACATCAAAGATATTATTCCATTACTCACCAATGCCTATTAAAGAATATTTATAACAAACAAAAAATTAGAACCGGAGTGATTTCTGGTTCTGATTTTTTATAAGAAAACATGTTTAAAAAACAACTTCAAAATAACCTATCTATAGTCTAATTTTAGCCCTTAAAAAATTTTTAGAACCAGAGTAGACCCAGAGAAAAAAATCAAGCCCAAAAACCCTCATATAATCAGGGTTTTCAGGCTTAGTGTTACTATTCATACTCAACGGTAAAAGGCTTTTTTACCGTATAAACAGGTATACTTATAGGTATATTGGTCTTTTTTATACATTATATCCACCTATTCCACCACGTTTCGTCAAAAAGTAGAACCAGAATAGAACCAGAACTTCAAAATATAAACAAACCATTGGACTACTCACAACCACTATTTCTATACTAATTAGAAAAGATTATATATAATAAAGAGACAAAACACCCATTCATTTATTCTACTTTGGAGAAAAAACTTCGAGAATGTTTCCGGCAAACCTGTTTTTAATTATACTCATCTGTATTTTTCCAACGGTCTGATTTGATATTATAATTTATTTTCAAAATGTCAATTGCCTTATAGCATTGATCTTATTATTCAATAAATTGTTTAACTCCTTATTATACATATCAACCAGATATGAAACATGCGAAAGAGCCCTTTCTTCAATTTCTCTCTTAGCCCAACCTAAAGCATTACCCAAATCTTTTTCCAATTCTCCACATGCTTCATTAGCCTCGTAACGCCACTCGATTTTAGCACGTCTGCCACCAATACTAACACCCTCATACTCATCAGTATCAATATAACACTTGTAATCCGATGCACTGTAACTAAATTCACTCTTAACAGTTCCAATAAAATCATCACTTATAAGCTGACCTCTCTCAAGCATTTTCCACGTTGTATCACTGGATTTAGGATAAACATTAACTGTACAAAAATCCGAAGATAACTTGCCTGAACCTACGATTGAAGCAACAGCTTTGAGAACATCTTCTACTTTCTTGTTGTTCTTAGTATATACACTGTCACTGCCTTTTGAATAATATGGCTTAATTACAGAAACACGATAATCTGTAATTCTCTCTAGAATTGCATTATCAATCTGAGAATAAGTCTTGCTACAAAAAGCATCATATCCTGCTCTTTCAGCGGCAGAAGAACTTCTGTAATATCCACTGCCCCAGATACTCGGCAAAGACACTCTTCTGCTATAGATACTACTAAATGCAATATCATTTGTATTAACACAGATTCCGCTCTTCATAGATTCAAGCTGATTCACGTACTTATTCAAGGTTTCCTTGATGTTGACATCTGCACCAAGCTTTATTGCCCCCACAGGACATGAACTCACAGCTTTTAGAAGTTCACTTGTTTCGGAAATACTTTCGGAAATTAGATAAATATTACCGTTATCACTTTCGGCAAAAAACTCCGGACATATCTCAGCACATATACCACATTGATTACATTTGTTGTTAATTACTACCTGTTTCATAAAAATCACCTCATTGATTTATAATTTCATTAAATTTATTCAGCGATTCTTCGCCTGTTAGCAACATATCTATTGCTGCCTGCGTAATTTTTCCGTTCTCATCTACAACGGGAATTTTTAGCAAATCAGGCATTGCCTTAGCAATATTCACACACATCATTAAGGTTGCCTTGTCTCGATCGCTGTAATTTCTCACGTCAAATCCATTTCTGTTAATAGTATTTTCCGTTTCTGAAATGGAACTTATAAACAAAACGTTCATTCTTGTCAAAAGTTTGGCAATACGATTCGATCTCTCCGCAATGGCATCATACAACTCAGAAATTGATTTCGCCTGCGAATAAACGACATTAGACGCACTCATCTGACTGTTAGCAGCTGACATATTCCTTTTTGAATCTTCTATCATCATTCCTGAGATACCTTTTAAAGCAATTCCAAGCACAAGTTCTTTATCGGAAAAATCTTTTTTGGAAACAATCTCCGTATAACTTAGTATATTGAATTTTTTCATTTCCGAATAACCCAATAAATCAACATTAATGTCCTTACGTTCTATATTTACCTTTTGTATTTGTTCATACACTTTCACAAACATAGGTAAACTCACGTTAATAATCGCACGTTTCTTCTTTACAACATTTTCAATACGTTTATCTGCATAGAGTTTTTTCTCATAAACAAGTTGCTGAGCCTCTGCCTCTTTAGTAAATGCTTTAGCATACTTTGCTCGTGCAGCATCGTCCATCTCGATTGATTTGTTCGCACTATACAAAAGCGAAGCTACCGAAGCAGCTACTATACTTTCCACTAACAAAATTTTCAACTCCTCTCAAAAACACAAAGTTAAAGGTTGATCTAACTGGTCAACATATTCTTCAACTGAATGAAACGTTGCCTGTGTTCCGCACAAGGATAGTATTTTATCTAACCCTGAAACCATACCATCAATACTAAAACTATCTTCCAATGATGAATTCAACAGTTGATAAAATCCGTCTGAAACAGTACTGTCCCAATGTTCAAACTCTTTATTAACAGCAAGCTTAAATTGTTCTCTTTTTTCCTCCATCAGCTTTATAGCTTCTCTTTCGATTTTCTTTATCTGTTTTTCATGTATCAAATAATCTTCCAT
>CACYEJ010000033.1 GCA_902773395.1 uncultured Ruminococcus sp. | reverse complement strand
TACAAACAGCAGTTTATTAAGTCGGTTGATATAAAAATCATCGGGTATTACTGCTGTTTGCAATACATACCCGATGAGTTGTTTTATAAATATTCTTAGTTGCTGTTAATTCGAAACAGCCGGAGTATCCTCCATTGCCGCTTTTACAGATACATAATCCTCTGCATTAACAGAGTTGTGATTCTCTTCACTCTTGTTGTTCGTGTCTTTAAGCAGAAGCTTCAGCAGAATAGGACAGAGAATTGATGTGCTGATAATCAGCATAATCGTTGCAAAAAGAGGGTCAATACCAATTAACTTTCCACCCTTGTCGAAGTAAATCAGCCACGAAGCAGTAGAGTAAACTGCAAGCGCAACTTCGCCTCTGGCAATCATTCCGCAGCCAACAGCTATAGAATCTTTGCCTTTGAACTTGATGATTCTTGCAACTAGTCCGCAGCCCATAATCTTTGCCAAAATACCTATCGCAACAAATACCAAAGCAAACCAGATATCGCTTAATTTGAAATTGCTGAAATCTGCGCTGATACCAATAAACGCAAAGAATATCGGAGAGAAAATCATGTAGCCGTTTACAAGAACCTTTTTGTCTACAAACTTAGTATCGCTCAAACCGCTCAGCATTACACCAGCCATATAAGCGCCGGTAATTGCGGCAATTCCAAAGAACTCCTCAGCGCAGAAAGCATAGATAAAACACATCGAAAGTGCAAATATACCTGTTCTGCGTTTGTGGGGATATTTCTCAGATATCCACTTGAATATAATTCTCATAACGATACCTAAGCCAATGGAGAACGCAAAAAATCCGGCAGCTTTTAGCAATGTGAAAATAGGGTTGCCGCTTCCGTTGAGCGACGTTACCAAGCTCAGCACAATAATTCCGATTACGTCATCAATAATTGCAGCACTAAGAATAGTTGTGCCCAGCTTAGTGTTTAGCTTGCCAAGCTCACGCAGCGTTTCAACTGTAATGCCAACGCTCGTTGCGGTGAGAATGCAGCCCACAAACAGAGCGTTCAGAAGCTTGTTTGTATCTGCAAGCGTAGCCGTAACACCGCCCATGAAGAATGACGCACCCAACGAACCGAGTATCAGCGGAAATACCACACCGGCAAGCGCAATCATACTTGACGCAAAGCCGCTTGTTTTCAAATCCTTTAAATCCGTTTCCAAGCCGCTGGAGAATAAAATCAATATTACGCCCACCTGAGAAAATGTTCTCAGCACGTCCATTTCGATTTCTGTTGGGTTTACAAGTCCGTTAAAGCTGCCGGGAATCTGAGAGAAAATAGCAGGACCTATAAGAAGTCCCGCAATAACCATACCTACTACCTGCGGCAAGCCAAGCTTTCTCGTAGCCATTCCCAAAGCTTTTGTTGCAAAAAGAATAACAGCGAGATAATAAATAATCTTTGTTACCTCAAAATCCATAAAAACCACTCTTTTCGATTAATGTTCCTATAATCCTATTATACACCTTGTTCACAAAATGTCAATAATTTAAAGCTGTACTGCTGCATAACTTTATACGTCATTAAAAAAAGATTTTTATGAATTTGTAAATTACGTGCGATATGCTTAAACAAATGCTCTTAATTTTTTTAGCTTCACCATAGCGGCTTGAAGATGACGTGTAACAGTTGAAGGGTGTACTCCAAGCGATTGGGCTATCTGTTTCATCGTCATACCGTCAAAGTAGTACATGTACAGGCAGCTTCTCTGTCGTTCTGTTAAGGCTTGATTCATTGCTTTAAGCACCATTCCTTTCATCTTTTCAATATCAATGCTGTTTGTTTCAGAGTAACGCTGTCCGTCAATGCTTACGCTGTAAAGCTCTTCAAGCTGCTCACTGAGCGACAATACTCTCGGCACGCTGCTCCTCCTCCTTGATTTCTTCCGCCCTTTGTTTGAGTATCGCAAATGCCGACGCACAATCTCGACGCATTTCTTCGAATATTCTTGTGGTGTTTTCGTATTGTGTTCTTTGCTCGGCGGTTGCAAATCGTCTGTTGCGGCGGCGTCTTCCTTTCAGCTTTCTGTCGAGTACCTCTACCTGCTGTCTGTACTCCTCTGCCCAGTTTTCATAATCTATGTAGTTCATAGTACCTCCTTGAAAATTACACAGTTTGTGTAGCTCTTCTTCAAAAAAAATTACATTTTAACATCTAATACAATACTGATTGCAGCAATCATTTGTTAGTCCCCTTATTGTATTGATGTCTTTAATTCTAATCTAACACACTTTTTCAAAAAAATCAAGAAGTTTTCGAACAAAAGTTTGATAATTGCATGCAGCTGTACCATTAATAGGACAGATTTTGCTGAGCTGGAAAAAATTTACACAAAGCCCTTGTTTAAACACAAAGCGTGTGGTATAATATTATAAAATAAAAATTCAGATAAGTATTAATAATAGTGAAAGGTTGATTATAAATGGATAACATTTTCGGCACTCGCTTGAAACAGCTCAGAACCGAAAAGGGTTACACTCAAAAGGAACTGGCATTGCTTCTCGGAGTTAGTCCGTCAACAGTGGGAATGTATGAGCAGGGGAGAAGAGAACCCGAAAATGCAGTTCTTGCTGAGATGTGCAGACTGCTTGATACTACGGCGGATTACCTGATTGGATTTCCGCAGGATAACGAGGAGCAGGAGGTAAGCGATGTAATAGATGATTTCACAAAGCTTTTGATGTCGCAGCAGGGTCTTATGTTTAACGGACAGCCAATGACAGCAGAGGACAGAGAAAAAATAGTGATTGCCATTAAATCTGCTGCTGCAATTGTAATTCCTAAAACCGACAAAGAGTAGGAGGTCTGTATATTGAAAGAAATTCTCAGTAAGGTTAATCATCTGAAAAAGAAATACGGTACATCGTGTCCGTTTGAGTTGTGCGAGAAATTAGGAATTCATATTTTCTATTTTGATTTACCCGAATGTGTGAATGGACTGTTTTTCAAATATTTTAAAAATTATATTATAATTGTAAATTCTGAATTGAGCTATGAGGATTGCAGAGTTACCGTTGCTCATGAGCTTGGGCACATTATTCTGCATAATACAACGAATTCATTTCAGCTTTCGGTAAATACAGATATTCCTGTTCAGCGGCTTGAAAATGAAGCTGATTATTTTGCATCGTGTTTGCTTATAGACGAAAACGAGCTGCGTTCAGATTACGGCGGCTGTACTCTAACAGTTCGTGATATTGCGTGTATAAGCAGACTTCCGGAGAGTATGGTGCAGCTTTATGCCAATACTAACGGATATTTGTAATGTTTTATCAAATATGAAAATGTGTTTGAGTCGGTTGAGCCGGTGAACCTGTTAAGATAAATTTTATTTTTATTAAAAAAAGCTTGACAAATCTCTCGGATTATAGTAAAATAAATCCTAGAGTTATTCGCCGGTGTGGTGGAATAGGCAGACACAAGGGACTTAAAATCCCTCGAACCACAAATTCGTACCGGTTCAAGTCCGGTCACCGGC
>CACYEJ010000032.1 GCA_902773395.1 uncultured Ruminococcus sp. | reverse complement strand
TTAAAAAAATTCCAAAGGCATTCACTCATTGTGGGTGAGTGCCTTGTTTACAATTTGGAGGTGAATTACAAATGAAATGTCCCGTATGCGGAAAATACGAATTTGACAAATCAGGCGACTGGGATATCTGCCCCGTATGCAATTGGGAGAATGACAACATACAAGCAGATGACCACAATTACGCCGGAGGTGCAAATGATTTAAGCGTAAACGAAGCTAGAATCGAGTACTTCCTAATCGGCAGCTCTTATGCAAAAGACGCCGAAGAATACCGCAATAAGTACCGCACGGAAAAATCAAAAATCGCCCAGCGATTCCGTGGAATAAACCGAGCAGAACACCCCGAACTCGCTGAGGAGGAAATCTGTCTGTATAAACAGCTAAGACAAAATTACATGGATTCCTTGAACAGCCTGCTTCAATCACTAGCAAAATAAACGTATATTTAAAGAAAAGAGTAATAAAAATGAATTATCAGGAAGCTTTAAAAAAAATAGACTCTCTGCTGGTATTTGGCTCACGTCCGGGACTTGACCGAATTACAAAGCTGCTTGACCTTATGGGCAATCCACAAGACAAGCTAAAGTACGTTCACGTTGCCGGCACAAACGGCAAAGGCTCTGTCAGCAACATGACCGCCTCTGTACTCACCAAAGCCGGATATAAAACTGGACTTTTTACATCTCCGCATATTACGGGCTTCGGCGAGAGAATGCAGATTAATTTCAATCGAATCAGCGAAGAGGATATTATCTCTCAGGTAGAGAAACTGTTCCCTCTTGTTGAGCAGCTTCGTCAAAACGGCGATGTTATCACAGAATTCGAGTTTGTCACAGCAATTGCATTCAACTGGTTTGCAGAACAGAAGTGCGATGTCGTTGTGCTGGAAACAGGACTGGGCGGCAGATTCGATTCTACCAACGTAATTAAAACACCTCTTTGCAGTGTGATAACTTCTATCTCACTTGACCACACAGCCGTACTAGGCGATACTCTCGACAAAATAGCATCTGAAAAATGCGGCATTATTAAGCAAGGCGGAAATACTGTTTTTTCGTTTCAGGAAGATGAAGTCAACAACAGAGTTATTCAAACTGTTTACGAGAAAAATAACGTCATGTACAATCCGGTAAATTTGCCTGTTATCAGTTCTGATATTCACGGCAGCGATATTGTGTATGGTGATTTAAAGATACATCTTCCGCTTGTGGGCGAACATCAGATATTTAACGTAGGTCTTGTACTTTGCACAGCCGAGGCTCTGAGAAAATCAGGGCTTAATATTTCCGATGAAGCTTTAAAAGCCGGAATTGAATCCGTAAAAATGCCTGCAAGATTTGAGCTGCTTAATGAAAATCCGCTTTTTGTGCTGGACGGCGCGCATAATCCCGGAGGTTTGAAAGCATTGTCGGGTGCTATTGACAAATATCTGAACAGCAAAAATATAATATGCGTCATGGGTATGCTAAAGGATAAAGACTGCAAAAGCTCACTTCGGTTTCTTGAAGGCAAGCTGTACAAGCTGATTACAACCACAGTGAAGGACAACCCCCGCCGTCAAACAGCAGAGGAGCTTAAAGAAACCGCAAGCGTTTATTTTGAGGATATCACGGCTGAGGAGAACCCATTAAAGGCGGTAGACACAGCGTTACAGCTTGCAGAAGAAACGGACAACAGTGCAGTACTTGTTTGCGGCTCACTCTACTTGGCTTCTGATATTCGATTCTATCTGGAGAGAACCGGATTTTTGAAATAGTATATAAAAATGAGGTGATATTATGCCATTTGACTATAAAAAAGAGTATAAAGAATTTTACCTGCCAAAGAAAACTCCGACTATTGTTGAAATTCCGACAATGAATTATATAGCTGTTCGAGGCAAGGGCAATCCAAACGAGTCTGGCGGTGAATATCAGCAAGCATTAAACCTGCTGTACGGTATAGCTTACACAATCAAAATGAGTAAAAAAGGCACTCATAAGATTGAAGGGTATTTCGACTACGTTGTGCCGCCGCTTGAAGGATTGTGGTGGACAGAATCCGGAGATATAGATTATGCTCACAAAGAGGATTTCAACTGGATTTCTCTAATCAGACTGCCTGATTTTGTAACAAAAGAGGAGTTCGATTGGGCAATAGAAGAGGCTTCCCTAAAAAAGAAAACCGACTTTTCAAAGGTAGAATTCTTTACATACAGCGAGGGAGTATGCGTACAGTGCATGCACATCGGCTCTTACGATGACGAACCGGAAACAATCAAGCTTTTACACAATTTTGCTCATTCCTCAGGCTGCAACATAGACATAAACAGCAGCCGCTTTCACCATGAAATATATCTCAGCGACCCAAGACGCACCGCCGCCGAAAAATTAAAAACAGTAATCCGGCTGCCTATCATAATTTCCACTTAAACTTACACATAAATTTTTTAAAAAAATCTTTGCAATTCCTCTTCAAATATGTTAAAATTGATACAAGCGTATAATATGGACAAAGGAGGCTTACAATGAGTTTACAAAATATTCTGGGCGATACCGAGGTTTGCCGTCAAATGGAATCCTTAATAAACTCTCGCCGTCTCCCCCACGCTGTCGTTATCGAATCAAAGGACACCAGCCTTGCAAAAGAAACCGCCTTAGAGCTTGCAAAATCATGCGTCTGCTCCAGTGAGGCAATACGTCCGTGCGGCGAATGTAATCACTGCAAAAAAGCCGCCGAGGGAATTCACCCCGATATCTACACAGTAAAAATTCTCGATAAAAAGCAGGCTGTCGGTGTAGGCGAAATCCGAATGATGATATCCGACTGCTTTGTCAAGCCGAACGAAGCCGCCTGCAAGGTTTATCTGATTTTCGACAAGATGACAGTCGAAGCACAGAACGCACTTCTCAAAATACTTGAAGAGCCGCCGCAGAATGTTCAGTTCATCATTGTCACAGAATCATCGACAATTCTTCTCCAGACGGTCCGTTCACGCTCGACTGTTTTCAAGCTTAGCGAAAGCGGCTCAACGCAAAGCAGCGTCAAGGACGAAAAGGCTGATGAAATCGCAGTAGAAATTGCTTCGGCTATTCCTCAGAACGTAGAGCTTCCTTTGCTGATTGCAACGGGCAAGCTGATTAACGACAAGCAGCTTACGCAAAAAGTCCTCGAACGACTGAGTTCATATCTCAGCTTGGCACTTGAGGAAAAATATTTTAAAAGCGGAACATATCCGTTGTATATATCAGAGCTTTCACGCAGTCTAAGGAAGCGTTCGCTAATCAAGCTTCTTGACACGATATCAAAGGCTCAAACAATGCTTTCACAGAATTGCAACATGAATTTACTGGTGACATGGCTTTGCGCTAACATTCGCCAAAGCAGGCACATAAGATAAATCGGAGAAGGAGTAAATATGGCAGAGATAATCGGAGTTAGATTCAAGGACGTTGGAAAAGTTTACTATTTCAACCCCGAAGAAGAAAAATTCAAAGTCGGAGATAAGGTAATTGTTGAAACAGCCCGTGGAGTAGAATGCGGCATGGTAGCCATTGAGAACAAAATGGTAAACGATGATGACATAGTTCACCCACTTAAAAAGATAATTCGTCCGGCAGATTCAGACGATTTGAAAAAAATCGAAGAAAACAAAAAGAAAGAAAAAAAGGCATTTGGCATTTGCCGCAAAAAGATAGAAGAGCACGGGCTTGAAATGAAGCTTGTTGATGTAGAATACACCTTTGACAACAACAAGATACTATTTTATTTCACCTCAGACGGCAGAGTAGATTTCAGGGCGCTTGTAAAGGAGCTTGCGTCAATCTTCCGCACAAGAATTGAGCTAAGACAAATCGGAGTACGTGACGAAGCGAAAATGCTTGGCGGCATAGGCGTATGCGGCAGACCTCTTTGCTGCAATTCATATCTGGGAGAATTTCAGCCGGTATCAATCAAAATGGCAAAGGAGCAAGGCTTGTCGCTCAGTCCGGTAAAGATATCGGGAACATGCGGCAGACTTATGTGCTGTTTGAAATATGAGCAGGACGCCTACACCGAGCTTCTCAAAACGATACCAAAAGCCGGAGCAATAGTCGAAACACCAAACGGAAACGGCGTTGTAATCGAAGCCAACCCAATCAGCAAGGTTCTTAAAGTACGCCTTAACAAAGCCCCCGATGCAGCGCCGGCAACATTTAAGAGCAGCGAGGTTAAGCTTATCAAAGACGCACAAATCAAGGTTGACCGCAAGGAATT
>CACYEJ010000031.1 GCA_902773395.1 uncultured Ruminococcus sp. | reverse complement strand
TTGACCACTTTTGTACAGCATTAACAGCTCGTTGTTCTTTTGCAAACCCGGGCTCAAACCCTATCGAGTCAATTACTCTAAATGGGACATCATCTGACTCATATATTTCCAGTTTGGGCGTTGTTCCACGTATGCCCCAGCCCGTTTTTGCCACCTCTTCACCAAGCACGGCATTGATGAGAGTAGATTTCCCTACACCGGAGTTTCCAATTACCAGCACATTTGCTTTATCCATTTTATTTCCCTCTATTCAGATTCTTTTATCGTCGGCGATTATGAATTAAATGCTGACCGAAAAAAGTGTTCTTCCTCAAGAAGTAGCGGTATGTAAGCTTTCAAAACCTCTAAATACTCATATTTGAGTTTCTGTAGCGCTACATATTCCTTTACTGAGGGTTTTCCCACCTGTGCGCTTGCTCTTGCTTCTATTGCTATATCGCTTAGTTTCCCCTTCATTTCGGTATATGTTTCTTTAAGTTTGGAATTCTTGAACAAGACTTCAAGGTGTTTTTCTATCTCATATAGCAAATCAGGACTCTCATCGCTAACGTCTTGAACAGCAAACGGCAAGATATTCGTTGCACTTATGGTTTGATCTGCGACTTCGCTCTCTCCATTGAAGTAATTAATATCTATTCCTGGTTCAACATTATAGCAGTAAGTGTTTATGCTGATTCCTGTGCCTGAGTCTTCTACCGAAGAGACCTCAATTTGAACCCCAGAGGCCAACTGATTATCTCCCTTATAAATTGGAGTTACGCGATATACTACATGATTCTGGGTCTTTTTTATATAGTTTGAAACTTTATCTTCGATTGGCTTCATACCCTTATTGTTTAGATACCATGTTCCTGCTATCAAGTTTTCGTGCCCATCTTCTCCAATAAATTGATGAGCAATTAAATGACTGCGATTATATAGCCCGGAGCTTTGATAAGTAAGTCCAACATCAGAGTAATCTTCGTCTTTCCAGCCACTCAATTTCGCCCGATTCATTTTGTTATTATCTCTCTTGCCAACTGCAGCCATACTTTCCGGCCCAATGTAAGCAATCGCAGCACCGGTTCTTCCTAATTGGTCTATGCCCTCGAAATAACATGAATTACCATTCAGCTTCTTGATTATCTGATTAAGTCTGAAAGAAGGCCGATTGTTATGCAAAATATGAGTGGCTTCTCCAGCAAAAGAAGGAACGGTTTCCTCTTTCAACACAACTGCAGTATCTTCGGGATCATCTGCAATATAATCTGCCAATAAATGAAAATAGTAAAGAAGCGCTGCAAAACTGTCACTTTTTCCAGTGTTTTTTCTGAACAGATTATTAAACCATCCAAAGTCGAACACCTTGTTTACTGTGCTCTGTAGTAGACTTCCTCGCTTTGCTAAATGCGCGTCCGCTGAATCAGTAAGGGTCTCCCATTTGACATGGCATAACTCATTCTTTTCCGCATCAGTTAAATTAACGCTTGAAAGAAGCGGTACCCCTGCGACCCTATTTCTCTTCAACAGGTTCAGTTTATCCTGCCCATTATTATCAGATTGTTCGCAACACAAATAAATGGCATATAAGAGCATTTTTGTTTGCTCATCTGATTCACGCAAGGCTGCATCATTGCCAAACAGGATCTGTGTTACATAAGTGTTTGTTTGGCTTTCATTGCATGCCACAGCAGTGCTGCCCAAATAAAAGAGCAGCACTATCGACAATGTGAAAGCTAACAAACGCTTCATTACTCTACGACCCTTTCAAATTCAATTCCATTGAAAACGATCAGTTTTTTTGCTGAAACCACGTGGTACTCAAACTCAAAACACTCTTCTGGGGAGTCCGCAACTGGAGTCACAGTGATTTTAACTACGTCGCCAGCTTTGTAACTGTAATTCGCACCAGCCTGACTGATCAGAACTGTCACAAAGGCAGAAACATCACTGCTGCTATTTCTATTTACCTTAACGACTTTCCAATCATCAAGGCTTTTTTCTCCATTCGCACCTGTTATCTCTGCTGAGATTACTGAGCGATCTGTTAAATAGGCCGCCGGAATGGAGAGATTCTGACCATCAAAACTAACATCCAGATTATCCGAATTAAGTCCTGCACTTCGCTCTGGGAACCAGAACCGATTGTCCAATAAAACCGGCAAAAACAAATTGTCCCCATTTTCGTGGAGGATGGCTTCAATTCGTTTCTGTTCATCGGCAGGCTTTTGCAACCTTTCTACAAGCGCAAATAAAAGGTCACAATTAAGATACAAGGCCTCATTTACCGGAGGAAGCGCAATCTTTCGCTCCTCTTTTAAGAGTTTGTTGTATTTCCGGGTTTCTGTTTTCTCGCGCTTTGATGCGTCTTTCTCAACTTTAATCTCTTCCAGGTCCGATAAGTAAGCGCTATTCAAACTACGCTGCTCATCAACAAGTACATTAACATTGTCAAAAGCAATCTTATAAGCTGCTTCGAGATAGGACATGTCTTCTGATAAGGCGTAAAGATCCATGTACGTTTGCGCTGCAAAATACCGAAGCCCCCAATCGGAGTCCTTTGTATTATCTAAAATCCGCGAACAATACTGCCCCGCAATTTCAATATATTCTTGCGTTCCCAATGTCTCCTTTGCAGAGACAATTGCTTGTGGCAACACGCTAGCGTAGTCAACATCTTTACGGAAAATCCGCGTTGTAACGGATTCATATTCACGGACGGCTGCCAGACTATTTCCATAATCTCCAGCATCGTAGTATTCTCTTGCCAGCTCTAACCAATATGGTCCAAACCTTTGATATGTGCTCTGATGACTCTCCATCCATGCGATCTTACTAACAAGCTGAGAATCAGGTTTTCCAGACCAAAGCACAAAGTTTTTTACCGATTCTTGATTGAGAGCATAATCACC
>CACYEJ010000030.1 GCA_902773395.1 uncultured Ruminococcus sp. | reverse complement strand
TGAGATTGCCAGTAAATGCGAATGTTATGGAAAGACATCCCGATAAGGCATTCAGCAATGTGATGGTGTTCGGGATGCACGAAATGACTTTGTTTTGTGCCATTGTTCAGCGTTTTAAAACGGTGCAAATGTAGCACATTTTAGCCAACAAAACCAAGCCGCTACACCAACTTAGTTTTCTGTTTTGTGCGGCGTTGATTATTATAAAAACTTACACAATTTTCTTTTTCTTGATTTTTGAGCGGCGAGTGCGCACAGTGACTGACGAAATGGCCAAAATGTGTTCGATATCTTCATCTGCCTTTTGAAGGACCTGATCAATAATGATAAAAATCCTATCACTGATTGTCAGGTCATTATATTCATCGAATAGTGATTCCTGTTCAGGATTTTTTGTATTGAAATAGTAAATACAATCAGCCCAGTCGCTGTTGTATTTTGTTATTGGAAGATTCAACTCAATGAGTTTGAAAATCTGAGCGCCTTTTTCAAAATAACCCAACTGTCTGCTACTTAAGTCTTTCAACTTTATACTCAATTGGTTAATCTTCTCGTCGTTGGTGGAAATTGCGCCAGAGGTGCTACCGTTTTTCTCAAGTAGCTGTTGGTTTTCGGTTTGCAAATTGGCAATATGATTTTTGCAGGTTGTGATTTTGCCATTCAAATCAGCTATCTCGCTATAAAGCAGAGCGTTTGCATTCTCCAATTCCAAATCGTGGTTGCGTATTTTTTGCAAGCGCAGTTTGTGGAGAACCAAACCGAGCAGGCACAATACAATAAGCACTCCGATGGTTGCATATAGACTCCATTGTTTACGTTCGTATTCTGCTTGTTGCTTTTCAAAGTCATATTTCTTTTGCAATTCAAGTACTCGGTTCTTTTCGGTGAAAGCCATTTCGTTTCTCAGACTTTCGATTAGTTTATCGGTGGCGTATTTATATTTTTCCCATTTCTTATTTTCATAGCATTTTTCAGCCAAAAGCGCAAGAGTTTCATTTTTAACCACCACTCTAGCATCAATTAGCGCAGAATCGCAATAGAGTTCTGCCATTTCATTCTGATTCTCGGCATAATATAGCTCGGCAAGATTTGCATAGGCATCAGATAATTTTAAATACTTCAAGGCATCGAAAAAGTATTTTTTTGCCGCAGCCGGATTGTCATACATAAAGCATTCGCCTAAATAATTATAAAAAAACGCCTTATTTTCATCTTCTATATTGTCTGCAAGAACTTTGCACTGCATAATGTAATATTCGGAGCTGTCGTTCCTATTCATAGCCCTATATGTTATTGAACGAGAAACAAACGCATATACCAAGCAATAGTTATCGTGCATCTTTTTTGCAGAATAGCATTCTTTATCAGAATATTTAAGAGCTTCAGCAAATTCACCCATTGTGCCGTTTGCTATTGTTAAAACTGAATAAATACGATTTAGTAATCTTATGTTGCCAGTGTTTTCCGCTAATTGTTCGGCTTTTTTCAGTAAAAAAACAGCATCTTCGTTGCACTTATAGGAACTTATATAATAAATTGACTTGTAGTAGTATGCATTAGCGAGTTTTAAATTGTCAGGATGTGCAGTGTAATAATCGATGCTATAATTTATTGGTTCAAGGCTTTTTATTGTTTTATTCTGGTCATATTCGGCGGCCGTTATCAATATATTATAGTACGCAGTATCCTCTTTAGTTTTAGGTTCAATATCGTGGAGTAATACACTGGCAGTATCATCCAGATTGCGTCCCAACAGCAGTGTGTCAATTGTTTCGAGTTGCCTATAGGTGTCGCTTTTTTGCGAGCAGGAGGCGATAATTGCAACAATGAAAACCAGAATTATAAAGCTCGTTTTTTTCATACCAATACTATGTTTTTCTAAAAAAATGACGTTTTCAAGCGTCTCTTACCTTAACAAAGCTTTTAAAATGCCTTAAATAAAGGCCAAAAATAGGCAATATTCAAAAATATTTTGCAAAAGCTGTTGCAGCCACACAAACCAATAATGGCAAAGTTTGCAGCCGTTTCGCCTCACAAAAATACAACAGCGAAAATTGTTCCCTTTTTGCCCTAAAACTGCGTTCCCTAAAAGGAACAAAACTGATTATTAGGCATTTAGTCCAATTGTAGCGGAACATTGCCTAAGCCGCGATGTGTAAAACTTACCATTTTCTGCCTATAACTTGGCGGAGAAATCAATTCAAAAATTAATAAAATGAATAAAAAAATCGTTCCATTAATTGCTATTGCCATTTTTGTTGGTAAAACAAACGAATGTGTCTCGGCTCAATTGCAAGACAACAATCCTACATCTAATGATAAAGTGTGGTATCAGCGACCTCACAAATGTCCCAAACCCAACAGTAAACCACAAGTTTCCTACAACTCCGCTTCAACCGTATTAAGCGTGTCGTTCCACGGCAACCGGCAAGGCGGCAAAGTTGAAATCTACCGCAATGGTGCAAAAGTGGTTAACACCTCGACTCCGGCAGGCGCAAGCCTCAGCTTTGTGTTGCGCAATTATGGCAATGGTGACTATACAGTTATTGTAAGCCAAGGAAATACGGTGTTTTATAGCAATTGTGTTACAGTGAAATAATTATTGGCCAAAAAGCCTATTTGTATAATTCTCAATAATTCATA
>CACYEJ010000029.1 GCA_902773395.1 uncultured Ruminococcus sp. | reverse complement strand
ATACCATGTCTATGACCCGTTTGCAAGTCGCGATTTATAAGAGTATTTCTACGAGAATGAGCTTATTTACTTTATGGAACGTGACGAGTTATGCACCTAAAGTTATTCATTTGAAGATCTGTGAAGCTTCAAAATTGTGCTAATATAATTATGGAGAGATAAAACCAACTGGCATCTTTTTTGTACTACCCTTCCAGAAACGCCGCTGATGCGGCTCAAAGAATAAAGAATGGTGAAAAAATAATAAAGAATAATGAAAAAGGAATTAGCCCGTCGGCGTTTCTGGTGTATTATTCTTTATTCTCTATTTTTTATTCTTTTTTCTTTAACACAACGCGCTAAGATAAAAACAAAGCTCAGTTGAAAACGGATTGTGAAAAAATCAACAATCAACCCTTTTCAATTATTGAACAACGCTGAATATTCTATCATTTTTCTTTGATGCCCACTAACCAACCGGCATCTTTTTTGTACTACCCTTCCAAGTTGTAAGCTACATTTTTAGTGATTATTTCACTATGAATGTAGCTTTTTCTTATATATAATAGACAATATGATATCAAGATGCAGGTTTCAACAGAATCTGCGTTTTTATTATGCACAGAATGAGGTACACAAATGAGCAAATTACGGGTGGCGGCATATTGTCGTGTGAGTTCTGGCTCTGATGAACAGGAAAACAGCTTGGATTTGCAAACAGATTACTATGGAAGTTTTATTCAATCACACGAAGATTGGGAATTGGTGGAAATCTACAGTGAAAGAGCTTCCGGTACCAACCTTCGTCACCGAACCGAATTCAATCGTATGATGCACGATTGCAGAATGGGACTGATTGATTTGATTCTTACTAAATCAGTCAGCCAGTTTGGAAGAAATACAGTGGATACACTGACAGCTGCAATTGAGTTATTTCATTTGGGCGTCAAAGTAGAATTTGAGAAAGAACAAATCAATAATTACAGCCGCGAGATGAGAACAGCGATGGCTTTGCACGCGGCATTTGCACAGGAGGAAAGTCAAGCTATGAGTGATAATATCAGATGGGGCATACAGCAAAGTATGGCCTCCGGAAAAGTGTTTTTGAATTGTACAAGATTTTTAGGATACACCAAAGACGGCAACGGTAATCTGATTATAGTTGACGATGAAGCCAATATAGTCAAGAAGATCTATGAGTTGTATTTGATGGGCTTTGGCGTCCGAAAAATAAAAAAGTACTTGGAGGAGCATCATATCAAAACCGTCACAGGCAAAGATAATTGGAGTACATCCACCATTGACCGGATTTTAAGCAATGAAAAGTATGTGGGTGATGTACTGATGCAAAAGACATACACTGAGGATTTCTTAACAGGCACCCGAAAAAAGAATAACGGAGAGAGAACGATGTACTGTATTGAAAACGATCATGAGACTATTATCAGCAGGGAAGATTTTGAAGCCGTACAGAAAAGAAAAAATAAAACAAATAGTGGTTGACTTTAATGAACAGACAACAAGGAAATCGCAAAGAGAAAACAAATTTACACAAATCTCCTTGCTTTTGTCGCTGCCCTATGGTAATATAAATAATAGATAAATGTATAGTTAAAAAAAAGAAGATGAGGTGAGGAAATGCCTATTAAGATTATCGGAATCTGGGATGAAGGCTATGTGATAGATAATTATAGTGTGTCGAGCAAATATATCGGTGAAGACCCGTTTGGTTTTCGTCAATTTGATACAACCTACACCGAAATCGGAAAGCTGCTTCATGCTATGAAGTATAATGGACATTTTGACACCAGCGAAAGAATCATCGATTATTGCTACGAGTTTTTGAAACAGTGGTTTGCAGATAAAACGATTGATGCGGTGATCCCTGTGCCGCCGACCAAAGACCGCACAGCTCAGCCTGTTTTTCTGATAGCATCCGGAATTGCAAGTCGATTCAAATTCCCCTATACAGAGGAAGTTTTGGAGAAGACGTCGGCAGCGGAATCGAAAAATATGGATAAGCAGAGCAAAAATCTACATGGCACTGTTGTAAAGAAGTTGAACGCCAAACGGAAATGCAATATTTTATTGATAGATGATTTTTTCTCAACGGGAGAAACCGCGGCTGAATGTGTTCGGGTATTGAAAGAAGACGAAATGATTAATAAAGTTTATTATTTGGCAATCGCTAAAACGAAATAAAGAAGGGAATGCCATGAAGATATTTATAGCCGGAGCAAGAAAGTTGACTGAATTAGATCCGCCTGTACAAGAGAGGCTGTATTCCATCTATAAAAATGAATATGATGTGCTGGTGGGTGATTGTTACGGTATAGACACCTCAGTACAACGATATTATGCGGGATTGAAATATGACAGGGTAACAGTCTTTTCAAGTATCGGCCGGGCGAGAAACAATGTCGGTAATTGGACAGTAAGATATGTTGACGGGGCAAACCTGAAAGGATTTGGTCTGCAACGTCAAAAAGATATAGCTATGGCGGATGAAGCTGATTATGGCTTCATGATATGGGACGGAATGAGCAAGGGCACACTGAGCAATATCATCACGCTTACCGCCTTAGAGAAACCCATATTGGTCTATCTCCCTCCCAAAAAGGCAATGACAGTGATTAAAGATTTTGCTCAGTTGGAAAAGTTGCTTACCGTTTGTCCTCATGAAACTTTTGCGTTATATAAAAGCATTACCCGTAAAACCGTAAATATCGGTTCTGATCAGACAACCCTTTTTTAGGAAGCCATCAAATTGATTGTTTTCTTCTTAGTTGAGCAATAACCAAGTGGCATCTTTTTTGTACTACCCTTCCAGCAGCGCGGCTGACGCCGCTAAGATAAGAGATAATGGAGAATAGATAATAGTGAAAGCGAAAAACTTCGCCGCGCTGTTGTATTATTATTTATTCTCTATTATTTATTATCTATTATCTGAATCTCGGATTAACAGTGGATTTATTCTCACACAACAAAGAAATAATATTTAATCAGATTATTTCCATTTCTCAAAGAAGTTCAGATTTTTGCTGCTCAATAACCCACCGGCATTTTTTT
>CACYEJ010000028.1 GCA_902773395.1 uncultured Ruminococcus sp. | reverse complement strand
CTTTCGGTTCAAACAAAAACAGGCAAGAGCTTGCGAATTGCCGGACGTAGAAAGACGAATTTTTTTAATACATACATCACAACAAGCTGATAGTTAAAGGAGTTTTTTGACAATAGCGAATTATATAACTTGTGTGGTCGGCGGTTCTTTGAAAGGTTTGTTCGTTTGGATAGTTTTTAGTGATAGAAGATTTATTTGTTACGATATTTTAAAAAATAATTAATTCTACTTATAAAAATTTGAAAAAATGGTGGTGAACTATTTTTAGATGAAATTATTTAATCGTTTTAAGAAAAAATCTCCCGACAGCGTTCCGGTTGTTCAGACTGCTGTGAGAGAGTATTCTCACCCATTTGCGGAGATTAACCGCTACACACCTTTGATGTGCGGTGAGAATGAACTCTATTCCGCTCTTAGGGAGGCTGTGCCTGTTGTGGACGCCGCTTTGGATAAAATCGTTCGGCTGGTGGGCGGTTTTCGGATTCATTGTGAAAATCAGCTTACTGAAAAACAGCTTAACCATTTTCTCAAAAATGTTAGGTCGGGCGGCTGCAACTGCGGTATCGGTGCGTTTTTCGCTGTGTACCTAAATCAGCTCTTGACGTTCGGTACGGCTGTTGGCGAGATTGTTCTAAGCGGTGACGGCAAGGAGATTTATTCCCTGCTTAATGTGCCGCTTAAATATATTGAGCTTGCGTTTGATGATAATAAAATTGACGTCCTCGTGTGCGTAAATAATTATGGCGGCGAGAGGATAATTTTGCCGTATCAGAATTTGCTGTTTGTGTCTGCGCTTAATCCTGAGCCGGGTAGTCTGAAAGGTACTTCTGTGTTGAAGGGTCTGCCGTTTGTGAGCGGTATTCTTTTGAAAATTTATAACACTATCGGCGTGAACTGGGAGAGAGTCGGCAATGTTCGATTTGCTGTGACGTACAAGCCCTCTGGGGACGGTGACAGAGCTATGAGCCGTCAAAGAGCTGCGCAGATTGCCGATGAGTGGAGCAAGGCTATGAGAAATTCCGACAAGGTGAGCGACTTTGTGTCCGTGGGCGATGTGTCTATTAAGGTTATCGGGGCGGATAATCAGGTGCTTGACAGCGAGGTGCCTGTTAGACAAATGCTCGAACAGATTTTGGCTAAGCTTTCTGTGCCGCCGTTTATGCTCGGTCTTTCGTGGAGCACTACGGAGAGAATGAGCAGTCAACAGGCTGATATCTTGACGAGTGAAATTGAATATTACAGAACGCTGCTTGACTGCGTTATCAGGAAAATTTGCGATGTTTGGCTGCAAATTCACGGTGTGTCGGATATGTATGATATAGTTTGGGATAATGTGAATTTGCAGGACGAAGTGGAGCTTGCTAAGGCTAGGCTGTATAATGCTCAGGCGGAGAAATTGGAGTGTGAAATTAATGAACAGAATTGAAAAACAGGCTGTGAATGATGATGACTTGGCTCTTATAAACCAATATACGAGAAAGCAGCTTACCGCTGATGAGGTGTATACATTTTCTGTGGCGCTGTGCGACAACGATATTGACAGGGATTTTGAATACTTTACGGCGGATACGCTGGAGAAGCTTGCGGAAATGTTCGTGGGGGTTACGGGGATATTTGACCATAATCCTACGGCGAAAAATCAGGTTGCGAGGATTTACAGCTGCGGAGTTGAAAATCTTTCTCCTCAGAAAACTGCGTATGGGGCGGATTATGTTCGGCTTGTCGGAAAGGCTTATCTGCCTGTGTGCGAGGGGAGCAGGGATATTATCGCTATGATTGACAGCGGTATACAAAAGGAAGTGAGCGTTGGCTGCGGTATTGAGGATTGCAGATGTTCCGTGTGCGGCGAGGACATGCGGCTGCATGAGTGCGGTCATGTTAAGGGCGAAAAATACGGCGGCGTGGTGTGCTGCGGTGTGCTTGAAAATCCTACTGACGCTTATGAGTGGTCGTTTACGGCTGTTCCGGCTCAGAAAAGAGCGGGCGTTATAAAGAGCTTTTTAAGTGAAAAGGATTTTGATTTTGAGGAGGATTTTCTTAAAAAGTCTTACGGAGGAGATTTTACTGTGAGCAGAGGAGAAATTGAAAGGCTTAAAAGCTACGTTGACGGGCTGCGTGAAAAGGCTGAGGAGGGCGGAAGATACAAGGCTTTTCTCGAATTGGAGGCGGTGAAGTCGGGGATTACGGCGAAGCTTGGGATTGACAGTGATTTGCTTGAGAGTATGGTTAAGGGGCTTAATGTTGAGCAGTTGGTTAGACTTAAAGATATTTTTGAGAAGAAGGCGGCGGAGGTGCTGCCGGTGAGGTCGCAGATTGCGGGGGTTGTCGGTGAGTTTGGAGAGAGGAGGTTTGAGGTGGAGAATGGAGCGTTTAGTATTTAAATGCGTAATTCGTAATGCGTAATTCGTAATGCGCAATATTTAATGTAAACAAAATTATTGTTAGCCTGTGTATCAGGCGGAAAGGATTTTTTATTATGGCAATTTTTGAAAATCTTACTATCGAAAAGGGTATGTATAATCCCAACGGCTACGGTCTTACCAAAACTCTCGAAAAGCTTGACCCCAGCGAGAATTATAAGGGTACTTCGCTTGAGGGGCTTGACGCTTTTCAAAGACAGCTTAAACGCTTTGATATCAAGGTGAGCGGTGCAGGAAGTGACTGTGTGGAGAAGTTCTTTCAAACCTCTTCTTCCGCCGCCCTCTTTCCGGAGTATGTGAGCCGCGCAGTTTATCAGGGTATGGAACAGGCTGATGTGCTAAAGGATATTATCGCTGCTACTACCAAGATTGACGGTATGGATTACCGCTCTATCGCTTCTGTGCCGACTGACGCCGAAAAGGAGCTTCAGCTCGTCAATGAGGGCGCGGCTATCCCCGAAACAGCTGTGAGAACTCAGGAGAATCTCGTCACTCTTCATAAGCGTGGCAGAATGCTTGTGTCGTCTTATGAGGCTCTTCGCTTTCAAAGACTTGACCTCTTTACCGTTACTCTAAAGCAGATTGGCGCTCATATCGCCAGAAGTCAAATGAATGACGCTATCAATGTTATTATCAATGGTGACGGTAATTCAAATGCCGCTTCCGTTATCTCAACCGGTTCGAGCAGCCTTTCTTATTCGAATCTCGTTGCTTTATGGAGTGGTTTGAATCCGTATCAGCTTAACACGATTATCGCTCCTACAGATTTGGTTACTTCTTTGCTCGGTATGTCGCAAATGCAGGACGCCGTTGCCGGAAATAATTTCCATAGTACCGGCAAAATGGTCACTCCTCTCGGCGCAAATCTTATCCATGTTCCCAGTATGCAGAGCGGCAGCCTTATCGGTCTTGATAAGAATTTTGCCCTAGAAATGGTCGTTGCCGGCGATGTCACTACTGAGTATGACAAGCTTATCGACAGACAGCTCGAACGCGCGGCTATTACCTGTATTGCCGGATTTGCGAAAATCTTTAAGGACGCTTCAAAAGTGATGAGCGTTAGTGTGGGAAGTGGGGATTAAGTTTGGAGTATGATTCGATTTTTGACCGTTTTAGAATTCTTGCTGAGCTTGATAACGCTGAGGCGGAGAATTGGTCGTGGCTTGTGTATGACGCTATGGTCGAAATCAGAAATATGCTCGTTCCCGAATGTGATGTTGAGATTAACTGTCATCGCTTAACTGCGGTGACAGCGGCTCTCGCTTATTATCGCTATAGGCGCGTGGCTGCGTCAAGAGGTGAGCCGTCTAGCTTTAAAGCCGGCGATGTTACTTTGAACCTCGACAACGGCAGCGTGGAGAATGCTTTTCGGATTTATAGTGAGCTGCTGGAGGGAATGGGCGATATTCTGAAAATGAATGATTTTGTTTTTGGAGGGACTGAAAGCCTTTGTACAAAGAATTAGTTTCTAAGATGATTAACAGGTACGGCAGGCTTTGCGCGATTGCGCCGCCTGAGGACAGCTTAACCGTGAGCGTTAAGGCTCTGATTAATCCGCTGCTGTATAAAAATAAACAATTTCTGAGCGATGTGTATCTGCCGGCTGGGTTGATTGATAAGGGTATGTATCTGTATGTTGGTGAGCCGAGGGTGAGTTTGGAAAATTTTCCGGTGGGCACGACTGTTCGCTGCGGTGACGATGTGTTTACTATTATGCGTTCGGAACAGTATTATGTTGAAGATACCGCCTTGTATACGTGGGCGGTGTTGCAGCTTATGGGGAGGTCGGAGGAGATTGTTTAGTGTTCTTGAAAATATGGCTCAATGTATTTCTCAGGCTTTCCCTGAGTATTGTGTGGGGTTTGGTTATCAGGGCGTTGCGGCTCAGCGTCCTGTGCTTGTGAAATCCGTTTTTCTGCTGCCTGTGGAGATTCGCGCGGAGAGTGTGGATTTTGAAATTAGGGTGTACTGTCCTGTGAATTTGGGCGGCAGAGAATGTCTTGACACTGCATGCGGTATATGTAATGCGTTGTCTGAGGGCGGCTTTGATATGAAAAATGCCGTTGTGGGCAGCGTGAAATATGACAACGCTTTGCAGGGCTTTGAAGTGAAAATTTCCGGCACGGCTGCCGATGATTCTATTGATGTTGGCAGCGGCGAGGCGAGCGGCACGATTAGATATGTGTCGGGCAGCGGTTCGATTAGCTTTAACTTTACTGCGAAAAAGCGCAGGATAAATTGCAGCTGCAAGGATTACCCGATTATGGTTATGTGCGATAGCAGTCCGATTGACGTGATTGAGGGCGCTAAGATATACAAAATTTTGCTGGAGGGTGTGCCGCTGAGCGTGGCTGAGGTTATTTTTAATTGGAGAGATTTTGAGCTTTCGTTTTCGGGCGAGAG
>CACYEJ010000027.1 GCA_902773395.1 uncultured Ruminococcus sp. | reverse complement strand
TCCACTGCCGTATGTGCCGTATGTTCCCGGCTGCGGCTGCGAATTTCCACTGCCGTATGTGCCGTATGTTCCCGGCTGCGGCTGCGAATTTCCACTGCCGTATGTGCCGTATGTGCCGTATGTTCCCGGCTGCGGCTGCGAATATCCATTGAACGGTACAGATGGCTGATTAAAATAATCATAATTTTTCAACTTCAACAATGTTCTTATCATAACCATTGAATGCACAATAGCCAACGAATCCTCAACTAAACCAAATATTAATGCACCGCTTGACATATCAGTTTTTGACGGTGTAACCATCAAAACAAAAACTAAAAATAATGTGCTGATAATTAGACTGACAAGCAGCAAATATCTAACCACTTTATTCCTGATTAGTGCGTTTTGAATAAAAAATCTGAATCTCGAAACAAAAACCGAAATCATATCACATAATGCTGCGGCAAATAAAACCAGCCCAAACATCGAACATACTAATGAAAAGATTAAAGAGCTCGACCTAATGTTCTCATTCATAAAAGCGTATATTATCAATCCGCCCATCAGCATTGACGCCAATCCGCCAAAAACACCTATTACCCCACGTAATGGACTCAAGTTTTCACTCATACTAATCCCCTTTCTCCTCCGTAATAATCATGTTATTATTGGTAAAATTTTCTCCCGGCTTCTTAGCCGCTTCCATTATTTTGCTGACAGTTGCCATCATTATAATTACATTAGCTATCTCTAAGCAAAACAGTATCGTTACTATTATGCCGGCTGGGGTATCATCTATTTCAAAACTCAGCCACTCATCGCTGAATGTGCCGAAAGATACTATCGTCATTACTCCAAAAATAAAATCAACCGCAATTTCCGTTATACACAGCTTTCTGTGACTGTATCTTATATTATCAACAAATGCTCTGTATTTTTCCGAAAAATCAGCTGTCAGGTCACTTAGCGATATGATCAAAAACAATACTGCTAAACAGTTTATTATCAAAGTGCCAAGCTCTCCCGAATCTTTCCAGTACAAATATTCCTCTGCTGCCTCTTTAATCGCTATGACCTGAACAACCGCTAGAATTACTACACATATTAAACTAAATATTTTTTGGTGAATGCACACTTCTCTTTTAAACATTTCCGATACCCTCCCTCTTGAGAATCCCGTATTTTATAAAAAAGGCAGTGAACTGCTATAAACACTATAACAATCACTGCCTATTAATCCGTTTTAAAAGGATAAAAAAACTACACTAAATTCATCCTGACTTTAATTAAGCAATAGTTCTTACTCTGATAACACCCTCAACAGTCTTTAGCTGTTCTTCAACACCGTCAACACTGCCGGCAACATCAAGAAGTGTATAACCATAATCGCCTCTGGTTTTGCTCTGTACATTCTCAACAGCAACTCCAAGCTCGTCAAGCTTCGCTGTAAGCTTGCTGAGAATATCGGCAGCATTTGTATGAATAACCGTTACACGAGGCGCACTCGTCTTTGCAGCATTCATATTCGGGAGATTTACACTGTTGATAATTGAACCTGTTTCAAGATAAGCCTTGATCTCATTTGCTGCCATAACGGCGCAGTTATCCTCTGACTCGGGTGTTGAAGCTCCAAGATGAGGAATTGCAATAACACCTTTTTCACCAAGAATATCATCCGTGGCAAAATCAGTTACATACGCCGCAATCTTACCGGACTTTAAGCCGGCGAGAATGTCTATTGAGTTAACAAGTCCATCTCTTGCAAAGTTCATTATTCTGACGCTGTCTTTCATCTTAGCAATAGACTCACAATTAACCAGCTCTTTTGTGCTTGGATTAAGCGGTACGTGAATTGTGATATAGTCGCTTGCGGCAAATATATCATCAAGGTTATCGGTAACCTTAACTGTGCAGTCAAGCTTTGCAGCGCCCTCTGCGCTGAGGAACGGGTCATAGCCTACAACGTTCATGCCAAGCGCAACAGCCCCATTTGCTACCAATAAACCGATAGCGCCAAGACCGATAACTCCAAGAGTTTTACCCTTAATTTCAGGACCTGCAAAATTGCTCTTGCCCTTTTCAACCATTTTACCAACCTGATCGCCGTTGCCCTTAAGAGTCTTTGCCCACTCGATACCGCCTAAAACATCTCTTGATGAAATAAGCATACCTGCAAGCACAAGCTCCTTTACGGCATTTGCATTTGCGCCGGGAGTATTAAATACAACTATACCCTGCTGTGTGCATTTGTCAATCGGGATATTGTTTGTACCTGCGCCGGCTCTTGCAATAGCAAGCAGGCTCTCCGGCAGCTCCATATCGTGCATAGCAGCCGAACGAACAAGAACAGCGTCAGGATTTGCCATATCGTCCGAAGCTGTGTAATTATCTCCAAGCTGAGCAAGACCGATTTTTGCGATCTTGTTCAAAGTTAAAACATTATACATTTCAATCATCTCCAAATTATTTCTGCCTTAGCGACTGCCGCATGGTCAAAAACGGCAGTCAAACTCAACCGCTTCATTGAGCAATTATCAGAAAACAAACTAATACGGTTTCATACATAACCGTATTTTAAACGGGCTCTCTCATATCCCATTCACATGAATTGCACAAAATACTGCCATTGACCCTGTTAGGATAATCTAAAC
>CACYEJ010000026.1 GCA_902773395.1 uncultured Ruminococcus sp. | reverse complement strand
GAAGGATATTCTTGGTATTTGGATTAATGAATCAGAGGGAAAGCATACTTGGATGCAGATTTTTGATGAAATTAAATCAAGAGGTGTGTTGAGGATGTACTGTTTATCTCTCTGTATATTCTAAATGAATCTGTGATTGTATTGAAATGCGAAGACTCGTTATTATTGAGATAAATTGTTTCGATGGGAATTTCTTTCATCTCAATTCCATTGCGTGCACAGTACATAAGCACGTTCATTTCGTATTCGTACCTATCACCCGTAATCCCCTTCATCGTGTTTATCAGTCTGTGAGAAAACGCCCTAAGTCCTGTCTGTGTATCGGAAATACTACTGCCGGTCGATAATTTAAAAACTAATCTTGTAATGATATTTCCCATCTGCTCTTCAGAGGAATATTACCTTTAAATGATCGTGTTCCAAGAATAAGGCTATCTGGTAATTGACAAGATTGTTCTGTAATTGCAATGGCATCTTCTACCGTATGTTGACCGTCTGCGTCAAGAGTAACAACGTTATACGGAGGAATAAACACACTTTGTGACGAAGAATCAACGCATACTCGGCAGCTTTTCTAAATACATCGTCGTATTCTTTACCACTTCCGTCATTTACAATAACAACTCTAAAGCCTATCTCAAAAAGACTGCGGCTAAGCTCGATAAGCTTCTCCTCCGGTTTATAAGCAGGAATTAGTGCAATTCTTCTGTTATCTCCCTTGTATGTAATCATAATGATTCTCCTTTCAGCATTTTTGTTTTTTCTATTATAATTATATTATACGTACCTTAACACTACTTTAATATCAACTTAAATTTTACTTTAAATTTTTATTTGCTTTCGAACATAAAATAAAAACGGTATCTTCCAGCAAAAAAAGCGGATAGATACCGTTTGGCGTTTTTATTGTAACAGTGTAAAATTTACATATCATTAAGACACGACTTGATTCTACTCATAGCTTCCTTGGTTTCTTCATAACCGGCAAATGATGTAAACCTCATACAACCTTTGCCACATTCTCCAAAGCCCTCGCCCGGAGTTGCGACAACATTAGCTTTTTCAAGAAGAAGATCAAAAAACTCCCAACTACCCATTTCATTCGGACAGGTTATCCAGATGTATGGAGAATTTTTTCCTCCTGTGTATTCAATACCGAGTTCGTCCATTGTTTGCATAATTACTGCGGCGTTTCGTCTGTAGTATTCAATATTTTCTCTCGTCTGCAACAGACCCTCAGGTGAAAATACTGCTTCGGCAGCACGCTGCACCGGGTATGATACTCCGTTGAATTTAGACGACTGACGTCTGTACCAGAGCTTACCTATATTATGTCCGTCACGCTCAAGCTCTTTTGGGATAACCGTATAGCCACATCGTACACCGGTAAAGCCTGCCGTTTTTGATAACGAACAAAATTCAATTGCACATTTTCTAGCTCCCTCAACAGCAAAAATACTGCGTGGACTGTCATCGGATATGAATGCCTCATACGCCGCATCATAGAGAATAATTGCGTCATTTTCCAGTGCATAGCTTATCCATTCTGCAAGCTGTTCTTTTGAATACGCAGCACCTGTCGGATTGTTTGGTGAACAGAGGTAAATAATATCAGCATGCACGTTCTTATCAGGCATAGCACAGAAGCCGTTTTCCTTCGATGAAGGTGCATATACTATTTGTCTTCCCGACATGATATTAGTATCTACGTAAACAGGGTATACCGGATCAGCAACAAGCACTATGTTGTCATCACCGAAAATATCTCCGATATTTCCACAGTCGCTTTTTGCACCATCATTCACAAATATTTCATCGGGTGATACGTTTACGCCAAACGATGAGTAGTAATTACTTATAGCATTCCTTAAAAACTCATAACCCTCATAGCTTGGATAACCCCTAAAGGTTTCTGCATGACCCATTTCGTCAGCAGCTTTTTTCATTGCTTCTACAACAACCGGTGCAAGTGGCAGACTAACATCGCCTATTCCCATTCTTATTATTTTGGCGTCCGGGTGTGAGGCTGCATACGTTTCGGTCTTTTCAGCAACCTTAGCAAAAAGATAGCTGGGCACAAGCTTATCAAAATTATTATTTATCTTCATGGTCTATTCCTCCACTTCACCGCTAAAAACAAATTCAGCACCGCCGGTCATCAGAACCTTTTCGGCAGTATATGTTATCTCAAGCGTTCCACCCTTTAGGTGAACATTTACCGGTGTGCCCTGTTGTGCATATCCGTTTGCACATGCTGCTGTAACCGCTGCACACGCTCCTGTACCGCAGGCAAGTGTTTCTCCGCTGCCTCGTTCCCACACACGCATAATAAGATCATTTTCCCCAACAACATTAATAAACTCTATATTAGCCCTTTGAGGAAATAGAGAATGATTTTCAAGAGGTGGCCCGATTCTTTCAAGGTCCAGATCTGCTACATTTTTATCAGTAAAAATCACACAATGAGGATTTCCCATATCAACAAATGTATAATAATATTTGCCGAACTCAGTTTCAATAGGCTGAGAAACTGCACCAATCTTTCCTTCACCCATATCCACAGTAATATTTTCGGCACAATGACCATTACTCTTTATATAAATCCGCTTAATACCGGACTTCGTTTCCAGAGTAATATCTTTCTTATCTGTTAATCCACGTTCATAAACATATTTTCCAATACATCGTGACGCATTACCGCACATTGCTCCTTCACTGCCATCCGCATTGAACATTCTCATTCTGAAATCCGCTTTATCAGACGGCATAATAAGAACTATACCGTCTGAACCAATCCCGAAATGGCGGTCTGAAAGCTTTATTGAAAGAGATTGTGGATCCTGTGGTGCGGCATTTCTAATGCAGTCAAAATAAATATAGTCATTACCCAAACCCTGCATTTTAGTAAATTGCAGCATTTTATCATCTCCGCTTTATATCATGTTTGTATAACCCATAAGGAACTCGTCTATCTCACGAGCTGCAGCTCTTCCCTCAGATATTGCCCATACAACAAGGCTCTGACCTCTGTGCATATCACCTGCTGAAAATACCTTTGGATTACTTGTCGCAAAATGTCCCTGCGTTGTGGCAATGGTATTTCGTGCAGTAGTTTCAACTCCAAAAGCATTTGTAACATACTCACAAGCACCAATAAAACCTGCTGCAACAAGTACAATATCTGCACTTACAGTGCGTTCGCTGCCTTCAACCTCTGTGATAATGTTTCTGCCGGACGCATTGTCCTTTTTTATGTCTAAGCTTACAAGCTCAGCGGCACATACATTGCCATTATCATCGCTAATTAACCTTTTTATTGTTGTCTGATAAACTCTTGGGTCACTGCCAAAGACAGCGGCAGCTTCCTCTTGGCCGTAATCTGTCTTGCAAACCCTCGGCCACTGCGGCCAAGCATTATCGGGTGTTCGGCTATCCGGCAGTTTTGGCATCATTTCAAGCTGAGTTACAGATTTACAGCCATGACGTATACATGTTCCTACGCAGTCGTTACCAGTATCTCCACCGCCTACAACAATAACATGCTTATCTTTTGAGCTGATAAAACATTCGCTTTCGTATTTATCATCAAGAATTGCCTTTGTTGTAGATTTAAGGAAATCAACGGCAAAGTATACTCCCTTGAGATCTGCTCCCTCGACCTGCAATGCTCTCGGCTGCGATGCTCCACAGCACAATACTACAGCGTCATATTCACTGACTAGCTGCTCAGCAGAAATATCAACTCCAACGTTACAGCTTGTGCGGAATTCCACGCCTTCCTGCTCCATCAGGCGAATACGACGAATAACAATGCTTTTATCGAGCTTCATGTTCGGTATGCCGTACATCAGAAGTCCGCCGGGACGGTCTTCACGCTCAAACACAGTTACAAGATGTCCTCGCTTGTTTAATCTGTCGGCACACGCAAGACCTGAAGGTCCCGATCCGATAACAGCAACTCGCTTTCCTGTTCTAACCTCAGGCGGCATAGGCTTAACAAATCCCTGTGAGAATCCGTATTCAATTATAGCTAGTTCGTTATCGTGTACAGTTACCGGATCGCCGTTCAATCCACATGTACACGCTGCCTCGCAAAGTGCAGGACACACTCTTCCGGTAAACTCTGGAAAGCTGTTGGTTTTAAGCAAACGACGCAGAGCGTGTTCAAAATGTCCATTGTATAATTCATCATTCCATTCAGGAATTAGATTATGAAGCGGACAGCCTGAAACCATTCCACCAAGCCTCATTGCCGACTGGCAGAACGGAACGCCGCAATTCATGCAGCGAGCCGCCTGCTGTACACGTTCCTCCATATTCAGAGGAGCGTGAAATTCGTTAAAGTTCTTTATCCTCAATTCGGGAGATACAGTTGTATTATTCACCCTTGTATATTCAAGAAATCCTGTTGGCTTTCCCATTGTTAGTTACCCCCTTGAACGGCATTAAATGCTTCCATTACAGACTGATCGTAATTAAAGCCTTTCTCTTCATAGCTTGCAATCAGTGACATCATTTTACTGTAATCGTTCGGAATTATCTTTTTGAAACGCTGGAGATACGTATCAAATTCTGCAAGTATTTTTTCAGCAAGAGGAGAACCTGTAGCTGAAAAATGCTTTTCAATCATTGACCTAAGCTCCTCAACATCGTGCTTTTCACAAACATCACTCATTGTTACAAGCTCCTTGTTGAGCTTCAAGTAGAGATCATGTTTTTCATCAAGAACATATGCAATGCCTCCGCTCATGCCTGCGGCAAAATTACGTCCTACACTGCCAAGAATAACTGCTCTGCCTCCTGTCATATACTCGCAGCCGTGATCACCAACACCCTCGCATACAGCATATGCACCGGAATTTCTAACGCAGAATCGCTCTCCTGCAATACCGTTAATATATGCTTCTCCTCTCGTTGCACCGTAGAGTGCTACGTTACCGATGAGAATATTTTCTTCAGCCTTAAACCGGCTGTTCTTTGGCGGATAGACAATCAGCTTACCACCCGAAAGGCCCTTACCAAAATAATCATTGGAATCGCCTTCGAGTCTTAAAGTTAATCCTTTTGGTATAAATGCTCCAAACGACTGACCGCCGCCTCCAGTACACTGTACTGTGTAAAAATCGTCATCGAGAGAATCGCCAAACTTTTCCGTAAGAACAGAACCAAAGATCGTGCCAAGTGTACGGTCGGTACTTGATACATTTACGTTGACTGTTTTTCTCGTATGATTTTTCATTGCTCTTTCAAACTCCGGAAGCAATATGCTTTCATCTACTGTTTTTTCAAGCTCGAAATCAAATACATCATTCGGGTCAAATCTCTGCTTTTCATTCTCTAAATAATCCTCTGAGATTACAGATGAAAGATCAACCATTTCAGCACGATGCGTTACCTGCTTGTTCTTTACTCGGAGAAGGTCTGTTCTGCCGACAAGCTCATTGACAGTTCTTACGCCAAGCTTAGCCATAATCTCACGAAGCTCCTGAGCAATGAAACGCATGAAGTTTGCCACGTACTCCGGCTTTCCGCAGAATCGCTTTCTAAGCTCCGGATTCTGTGTTGCAATACCTACAGGACATGTATCGAGATTGCACACACGCATCATAACACAACCCATAGTAACAAGCGGAGCAGTTGCAAAACCAAATTCCTCTGCACCAAGCATTGCTGCAATAGCTACGTCCTTTCCGCTCATAAGCTTACCATCGGTTTCGATAATAACCTTGGAGCGAAGTCCATTTTTGATTAATGTCTGATGAGTTTCCGCAAGTCCAAGCTCCCACGGCAAACCGGCATTATGTATTGAGCTTGCCGGAGCCGCACCGGTACCTCCATCGTATCCGGAAATTAGAATAACCTGTGCACCTGCCTTTGCTACACCGGCAGCAATCGTTCCGACACCAGCCTCACTTACTAGCTTAACAGATATTCTCGCTCTCCTGTTTGCATTTTTTAAATCGTAAATAAGCTGTGCCAAGTCCTCGATAGAGTAAATATCATGATGCGGCGGCGGCGAAATAAGCGATACTCCCGGAGTTGAATATCTGTTTTTCGCTATCCACGGGTAAACCTTTCTTCCGGGAAGATGTCCGCCCTCACCGGGCTTTGCACCCTGAGCCATTTTAATCTGTATTTCTTCGGCACTGAGAAGATATTCGCTCGTCACACCGAAGCGGCCCGAAGCTACCTGCTTTATCGCACTGTTTCTGTCTGTTCCAAGACGCTCAGGCATTTCACCGCCCTCGCCTGAATTTGATCTTCCGCCAAGCATATTCATGGCTTTGGCTAGGCACTCATGTGCTTCCTGTGAAATAGAACCGTAACTCATAGCTCCGGTTTTAAAACGCTTAACAATCTTATCAACCGACTCAACCTCATCTATCGGAATAGCTTTACTCTCGTCATATACAAGCTCCATAAGTCCTCTGAGTGTGTGAGGTACATTCTCGCTGTCTACCATTGCGGTATACTCTTTAAATCGGTCGTAGCTGCCTGTTTGTGCAGCCTCACGAAGTGCGATGATTGTCTCCGGTGCGTACATATGGTCTTCTTTATCGTGACCGGAACGCAGCTTATGAGTTCCTACGCTATCTGTTACAGTATCAACGCCAAGTCCGAGAGGATCAAAGGCGTGATTATGTCTCCACTCTACACCTTCGCCGATTTCTTCTAAACCAATACCTCCAACACGGCTTACTGTGTTTGTGAAGTATTTGTCGATTACATCTTGTCTGATACCAATTGCTTCAAATATCTGCGACGACTGATACGAATGAATTGTGGATATACCCATTTTCGATGCGATTTTCACGATTCCGTGAAGTACTGCTGTGTTATAATCCTTGATTGCTGTGTGATAGTCCTTATCAAGAAGACCTTTGTCTATAAGCTCAGCGATACACTCCTGTGCAAGATAAGGATTAACGGCTCTTGCACCATATCCTAAAAGTGCTGCAAAATGGTGTACCTCGCACGGCTCTGCACTTTCAAGTATAATAGAAACAGCTGTACGCTTCTTGGTTCTGACAAGATACTGCTCCATAGCTGAAACTGCTAACAGCGACGGGATAGCAACATGGTTCTCGTCTACGCCTCTATCAGACAAGATGATGATGTTTGCACCGTTTCTACATTCTCTGTCACAAGAAACAAACAGCCTGTCAAGTGCCCTTTCGAGAGGTGTGTTCTTATAGTAAAGCAGCGATACTGTAGCAGCCTTGAAGCCCTTACGATCAATTGCCTTAATTTTCATTAGGTCAACACTTGTAAGAATTGGGTTATGTATTTCAAGCATAGTGCAGTTATCTGCTTTTTCTTCAAGGAGATTTCCGTCCGAGCCAACATAAACGGTTGTATCTGTAACGATACTTTCTCTTATTGCGTCCATAGGCGGGTTTGTTACTTGAGCAAATATTTGCTTGAAATAAGAAAACAACGGCTGATGCTTTTCAGATAAAACTGCAAGAGGTATATCTGTACCCATTGCGGCAGTTGCCTCAATTCCGTTCTTAGCCATAGGGAGAATAGAATCTCTAATTTGCTCATAGTTATATCCGAATGCTTTATACAGTCTGTCACGCTGCTGCTGAGTATGATTCTGTACCTTGTGGTTTGGTATAGGAAGCTCGGAAAGCTTTACAAGATTACTGTCAAGCCACTCGCCATATGGAGCAGATGAAGCATAGCGAAGCTTACACTCTTCATCTGAAATGATACGCTTAGAAGTTAAATCAACAAGAAGCATCTTTCCGGGCTGCAAACGGCTTTTATTAATAATACGCTCGTTGTCTATCGGCAACACTCCAACCTCAGACGAGAGAATCAACATATCATCATCGGTAACATAATATCTTGAAGGACGCAAGCCGTTTCTGTCAAGCACTGCACCAACTGTGTCGCCGTCTGTAAACAGTATAGCTGCCGGACCGTCCCACGGCTCCATCATCGTTGAATAGTAGTGGTAAAAATCACGCTTCTCACGGGAAATTGTCTTATCGTTAGTATATGGCTCAGGTATTGTAACCATTACAGCTTTAGGAAGCTCCATTCCATTCATCATCAGGAATTCGAGCGTATTGTCAAGCATTGCAGAATCTGAGCCTGTCGCACTGATAACCGGCAGAACTTTATCTATGCTATCCTGCAAAACAGTGCTTGTCATAGTTTCCTCACGGGCAAGCATTCTATCGGCGTTTCCTCTTATGGTGTTGATTTCACCATTGTGAAGTATAACACGGTTCGGATGTGCTCTTTCCCATGAAGGATTAGTATTCGTTGAAAATCGTGAGTGAACGAGTGCCAATGCACTTTTGTAGCTTTCGTCCTGAAGATCATAATAAAAGCGTCTTAGCTGATCTACAAGGAACATACCCTTATAAACTATTGTTCTGGACGAAAATGAGCACACATAGGTATTATCATTTGACTGCTCAAATTCTCGGCGAATAACATACAGCACACGGTCAAAGTCAATTCCTGTCTTTACATTCTCAGGCTTTTTCACAAAACACTGCATTATTCTTGGCATACAGTCAAGTGCTCTTTTTCCAATTGCTGTACTGTCAACAGGAACATCTCTCCAGCCGAGTAATTCAGTGCCTTCCTTTGAGCTGATGATTTCCAACATCTTCTTTGCCTGACTGCATTTCAGATCATTCTGTGGGAAGAAAAACATTCCCACTCCATATTCACGCTCGCCCGGCAGAGTAATGCCGACCTCAGCGGCTGCCTTAGTAAAGAAATCATGCGATATCTGCACGAGTATTCCCACGCCGTCGCCGGTTTCTCCGGCAGCGTCCTTACCGGCTCTATGCTGGAGTTTTTCAACAATAGAAAGTGCATCGCTTACTATATTATGGCTCTGCTCTCCCTTTATGCTTACCACTGCACCTATTCCGCAGGCGTCATGCTCAAACTCTTCTCTGTATAGTGTATTATTCATTATGTTCGACCTCTCTTCTCAATGCGGCGTTTACCAGTCCTTTGAACAACGGGTGTGCCTTGTTCGGGCGGCTTTTGAATTCTGGGTGAAACTGCACGCCAACATAAAAATCGTTCTCTTTTATCTCAACTGTTTCAACAATAACACCGTCAGGCGATGTACCACTTATTACTAAACCGCCTTTTGTCAGTGTTTCCCGATAATCATTATTAAACTCATAGCGGTGACGATGACGCTCACTTATCGTTAATTCATTATAGCAGTCATACATTTTTGTGTTTTCAGAAATAACACATGGATAAGCACCTAAACGCATTGTACCGCCTTTGTTAATGCTGCCGTTTTGTTCGGGCATAAGATCTATTACCTTATCAGGTGAGTTAGGAGCAAATTCTCCTGAATTAGCACTTTTAAGATTACAGACGTTTCTTGCATATTCAATTACAACAATCTGCATACCTAGACATATTCCGAGAAAAGGAACATTGTTCTCTCTTGCATATCTTGCAGCATTTATCATTCCGGGAATACCACGCTCTCCAAATCCACCGGGAACGATAATTGCATTACAACCACATAAAATATCTGCAACATTTTCTTCGGTAATGGTTTCGCAGTCAATCCACCTTATGTCGGTGTAAGTACCGCAGGAATAGCCGGCATGATGTATTGCCTCTGTAACGGAAAGATAGGCATCGTGCAGCTGAACGTATTTACCTACGATACCAACTGTTACTCTTTTGTTTCGATTTCTTATATTTTCAAGCAGTGTTGTCCATTCGGAAAAATCCGGTTTTGGCGTATTGATTGCAAGCTTTTTACATACTGCATCGGAGAGATGTGATTTTTCAAGCATTATTGGTGCTTCATACAGCACTGGAACATTCATATTCTGTATTACACAATCTTCGGTAACATTGCAGAAAAGTGATATTTTTTTGAAAATTGTGCTTTCAAGCGGTTCATCGCAGCGTAATACTATAATGTCAGGCTTTATTCCCATTCCCTGTAGTTCCTTGACGGAGTGCTGCACCGGCTTAGTTTTATGTTCATCTGAGCATTTTAGATACGGTACTAAAGCTACATGAATATAACATACGTTTTCCTGTCCCACTTCAAGCCCTACCTGACGAATAGCTTCGATAAACGGCTGGCTTTCAATATCTCCTGTTGTTCCGCCAATCTCGGTTATAACTACATCTGCTCCACTCTTTTTTCCAACATTATAGATAAAATGCTTTATCTCATTTGTAACATGAGGAATAACCTGTACTGTTTCTCCGAGAAACTCACCCCTACGCTCTTTATTTAGAATATTCCAATATACCTTTCCTGTAGTAAGGTTGGAATATTTATTTAGATCCTCGTCAATAAAGCGTTCGTAATGTCCCAGATCAAGATCAGTTTCAGCACCGTCATTAGTCACAAATACTTCTCCGTGCTGATATGGGCTCATTGTACCGGGATCAACGTTAATATACGGATCAAGCTTCTGAGCCGCTATTTTTAAACCCCTCGATTTTAAAAGCCGTCCCAATGATGCCGCCGTAATTCCCTTTCCAAGTCCTGATACGACGCCGCCTGTCACAAAAATATACTTAGTCATGTAATTTCCCTCTTTGATTTTTTGATTTTAGTTACACCAGCTCTTCAACTTGAAAGCTCATCTATTATTCTTTTTGCTGCGTCGCTTTTTTTCAAGCTATTATCCATAGCACTCTTTTCAATAAAGCGGTGTGCTTGTTCTTCAGTCATTCCTTTTTCTGAAATGAGTAGACTTTTTGCAGTTGTGATAAGCTTTAACTCACGCAGTTTTATTTTTAAATCGTTATTATCTTTTTGCAGTTTTTTCATTTTAGACACTGATGATGCAAGAAGCAAAAGCGTCTGATTTAATATTGACCTATGCAGAATTTTCGAAAGAGCAACTATACCGTATGGTTCAAGTTTATATATTGCGCGCTCAACAAGCTCAGGTTTTACTATAACTGCAACTGCACATTCCTTCGAAAAATCTACTGCGAGCTTTGTTCCAAATTCGTCCGGAAGCGGTGTATCTATTATCATAATGTCAATCAGCATTCTGTGCAGGGTTCGTCTTGCTTCTGCTGCATTTGCCGAAACAACGACAGGATAAAATTTGTTTTGCGGCATTAATGATTTAATGAAATCTACCGCCTTACCGTTTGTTGACACTATCATCACACTACAGCATTTCTCCTGCACAAAATCACCTCTTTTCAATTGTCGCCTGCAATGTACAAAACGTTTTTAATATTTATCCTGAATCCGCAATCGCTTATAACTGAAAGTTTTCGGATTATTAATCAGTCACTAATAAAATTCAGGTTGATTATAAAGACTCACTGTACTTGCAACACAATTATTTTGTCAAAACGAAGCTATTATCTCAAGAATCCCAAAGGAATATTCTTTTTGATAAATTCACTATTTCTTGCGATTTCTGCTGCCTGCTCATATGACTGCGGCAACAGTAAAAGTTTATTTGTGATTTCATCTCCGGCAGTGTAAAGATTATAATCAACAGACTCCGGCGGCACAAGATTGTTTTCAATGCCGTCAAGTGCTGCAGCAATTAGCAGCGAAAAAGCAACATACGGATTTACTGTAGGATCCGGCGAACGCATCTCCAGACGACGGTATTCACCCTTTGCGGCTGGGATACGAATAAGCTGAGAACGGTTCTCATGTGACCACGTAATGTACTTAGGAGCTTTATCTCTGCCAAGCCTTTTATAAGAAGCTTCGCACGGATTCAGAAATGCTGTCATTTCGGCAGCGTGTTTTAGAAGTCCGGCAAGAATAGTTGAGAAATGATCTTGCCCGTCAGCAGAACTTACTGACATATTAATATGCAGACCGTTTCCGCTTTTATCACTGAGCGGCTTTGGAGAAAAGTCAGCGTAAAGCCCATTTAAATCCGATACAGACTCAACAACTGTTTTAAATATTATTGCATTATCCGCCGAAGAGAGAGCGTCACTGTATTTAAAATCAATTTCGTTCTGTCCGGGACCCATTTCGTGGTGAGAGCTTTCGGGATAAATATCCATATCAAGCAGTGTATAGCAAATACCACGACGAATGTCCTCACCTCTATCTTCCGGTGCAATCTCCATATATCCTGCATTATCATATGGGATCTTAGTTGCTGCTCCGTCTTCGTCACGTTTGAAAAGATAAAACTCAAACTCTGTACCAAAATTAAATGTGTATCCCTTAGCCTTTGCTTTTTCTACAGCTTCTTGCAGCAATCTGCGGCTGTCAAGCTCAAAAGGTGTTCCGTCCGGTTTTATTATATTGCAAAACATTCGAGCCACTCTGCCATGGTCAGGACGCCACGGCAAAATCTGTATTGTCTGAGGAATTGGCTGCAAAAAAAGGTCGGAACTTACCTCGTCACCAAAGCCGTAAATACTAGAAGCATCAAATGCTATGCCATTCTCAAAAGCTCGTTTTAATTCTGAGGGCATTATTGAAATGTTTTTTTGAACTCCTGCAATATCAACGAATGCAAGCCGAATAAATCCAATGTCATTCTCCTCGATAAATTGCACAACGTCATGATAAGAATAATACATAATCAAATCTCCTCACATAATGCTGTTTATATACTAAAAGATAGTGAAAATACTGGCTTTAAAATATGCTAATAAATCATAAACCGTACTTTCAAATAAAAAAAGACGTCCACTGCAAAAGGGACACCTATCCCCTTTGCAATGAACGCCTTTGCCCATTTCTTCAATAAATTTATTTTACTATAAATTTCTGTATTTGTCAATAACACAATTAACGAATTATCAAGTTCAACGTATAATATTTTTGTAATCTTCTGCATTTTTTG